>NZ_JBEOYR010000014.1:0-252356 GCF_040297165.1 Streptomyces sp. NPDC001851
ATGGTACTGCAGGGGGGACCCTGTGGGAGAGTAGGACGCCGCCGAACAATTCTTGGGAAAGGCCCACGCCGTATGGCGTGGGCCTTTCTGCATTTAGGATCGCTCCATGCGCTATGACCTTGTCATCTTCGACAACGACGGTGTCCTCGTCGACAGTGAGCCGATCTCCAATCGGCACCTGGCCGCCTATCTGACCGAGCTCGGGCACCCGACGACGTACGAGGACTCCATCCGGGACTACATGGGATCGGCCATGCACCGGATCCATGAACTGGTGCTGGAGCGGACCGGGCAGCGGCTGCCCGATGACTTCGACGACGTCTTCCATGGGCGGGTGTTCGCCGCGTTCGAGCGGGAGTTGGAGCCGGTGGCCGGCGTCGAGGGCGTACTGGAGAAGCTGGCCGCGGACGGGGTGCCGTACTGCGTGGCCTCCTCCGGGAGTCATGCGCGGATCCGCGTCGGGCATCGGACGACCGGGCTCGACCGGTGGTTCGCGGAGGAGCGCGTCTTCAGCTCCGAGGACGTGGGACGGGGCAAGCCGGCGCCCGATCTGTTCCTGTACGCGGCAGAGCGGATGGGCGCGGCTCCGGAACGGTGCCTGGTCATAGAGGACTCTCCGCTGGGCGTGCAGGCGGCCGTGGCGGCAGGGATGGATGTCTTCGGGTTCACCGCGATGACGCCGGCCGCGAAGCTGGCGGGTGCCGATCAACTTTTCTCGGCCATGGGTGAGTTGGCCGACCTGCTGGTATGACCTGAACCATCGGTCCAGTCTGACAATTGTCACGCGGACGTCCGGACGATCGTTTCTACTGGCGGACCCCCCGCTGCGGCGAAGCTGAGGGCATGACGAACAACACGGGGGCCCAGGGCCGGACCGAGCGGCAGAAGCAGAGCCCGAGCGTGCTGGACAACTTCATGCCGCTGATCCTGGATGTGGGGGTGCCGCTCGGCTCGTACTACCTCTTCAAGGACGCCTTCGGGATGAGCACGTTCACCGCGCTCGCCTGGAGCAGCGTGGTGCCGGCGGTGCGGACCGTGTGGGGCCTGGTGAAGGAGCGGAAGGCGAACGGACTCGCCGGGCTGATCCTGGCCGTCAACCTCGTCTCGCTGCTGCTGACCTTCGTCTCCGGTGACCCGCGGCTGATGCTCGCCAAGGACGGCGTGGTCAGCAGCACCGTCGGGATCGGGATCCTGCTCTCCGTGCGGCTGGGCAGGCCGATGATGACCGCGGGCCTGAAGCCCTTCCTGGTCAAGGGAGACGCGGCCAAGGAGGCCGCCTGGTCCCGGCTGACGTCGGGGGTGGCGGCCCGGTCCGCGGAGTTCCTGCGCAAGGAGCGGGCCTACTCCGTCGTCTGGGGCCTGGCGCTGCTGGCCGAGTGCGCCGCGCGGATCGTGGGCGCCTACACCATCCCGGTGGACACCATGGTCTGGCTCGGCACGGTCTTCGTGCTCGGCGCGATCGGGATCGGCATGGTCGTCGGCGGTGGACTGGCCATCGAGCCGATGGAGAAGATGCTCGCCGCCGAGGCGGAGCAGGCCGGGCAGCCCGCCGGGATGGCCGTCGTCGCCTGATCCGCGGGGTGGAGAAGCTGAAGGAAATTCATCTTTGGCTGGATCTACCCACAGGTAGTCCGGGGCCCTACGCTCGCCGCCATGACTGATGTGCTGCGGCGCGGCAGGGCCTCGCTGGCGTTCGGCTTCTTCGCCCAGGGCGCGACCTTCGCACTGCTGGTGACGCGCATTCCGGCCATCCAGCACCGGTACGGCATCTCCGACGCGCTGCTGCCGGCCTTCCTGGCCGCCGTACCGGTCCTCGCCGGTGTCGGCAGTGTGACCACCGAGCAGCTGGTGAAGCGGGTACGGCCCAGCCGGCTGCTGCGCTGGTCCCAGCCGCTGGTGCTGCTGGCGCTGCTCGGTGCGGGGGCGGGCGGGGGGATCGCGGAGCTGGCGGTGGCGCTCGGGGCGTTCGGGCTGGCGGTGGGGGCGTTGGACGCCTCCATGAACATGCTCGGGGTGAGCCTGCAGCGGTCGTACGGGCGCAGCATCATGCTCAGCTTCCATGCCGCGTACAGCCTGGGCGGGATCCTCGGTGCCTCGCTGGCGTGGGTCGGGGCGCACTGGCATCTCGCGCTGTGGGTGTCGTATCTGCCGGTGGTGGCCGTGCTGCTGCCGGCGACGTTCGTGGGGAGCCGGTGGTACGTCGACGGGGAGCCGGGGACCCTGGGGGAGGAACAGGGGCGGGGCGGCGGGGGTGTCGTCTTCAAGCTGCTGCTGCCGTTGTGTCTGGTGATGACCTTCGCCTACATCGGGGACTCGACGGTCTCCAACTGGAGCGCGAAGTACCTGAAGGATGTGCTGGGGAGTTCCGAGCAGCTGGCGACCGTGCCGTACAACGTGTACATGGTGACCACGCTGCTGGGGCGGGCCATCGGGGACTTCGGGGTGCGGCGGTTCGGGGCCGTGCCGGTCGTACGGCTGGGGACGCTGGTGGCGGCCGGTGGGTTCGCGGTGGTGGCCGCGGCGCCCGGGGCGTGGGCCGGGATGCTGGGGTTCACGCTGTTGGGTCTGGGGCTGTGCGTGCTGGTACCGCAGACGTTCGCGGCGGCGGGGCGGCTCGCTTTCGAACATCACGGTCCGGGGGCTTCGGACGCGGCCGTCGCGCGGCTGAACATTTTCAATTACGTGGGGTTCCTGGTCGGTTCGCCGTTGGTGGGGGCGCTGGGCGATGCGTGGAGCTATCGCGGGGCCATGCTCGTGCCGATGGTGTTGGTGCTGGTGACGCTGGTGTACGCCAGGTCGTTCGCTGCTCAACCGGACCGATACGGTGGCGGGCATGAGCGGCCGCGCACAGCTGATGTGGGACGAGGCAGTAACGGGCTATGACTTCGGCCCGGACCATCCGATGGATCCGGTCCGGCTGGCACTGACCCGGAAACTGGTGGGTGCCTTCGGGCTCGACCGGGAGGTGGAGGTCGTCGCGGCCAGGCCCGCCGGGGAGTCGACGTTGCGGCTGGTCCACCGGGAGGACTACATCGAGGCGGTGAAGGCCGCGTCGGCCGATCCGGCGGGGGCCGACGGGTCGTACGGGCTCGGGACCCTGGATGATCCCGCGTTCGCGGGGATGCACGAGGTGTCGGCGTTGATCGCCGGGCAGTCGGTCGGGGCGGCGGAGGCGGTGTGGCGGGGGGACGCGGAGCACGCGGTGAACTTCGCGGGCGGGCTGCACCACGCGATGCCCGGGGGCGCCTCGGGGTTCTGTGTGTACAACGACGCGTCGCTGGCCATCGCCCGGCTGCTGGAGCTGGGGGCCGAGCGGGTGGCGTACGTGGACGTCGACGTGCATCACGGGGACGGGGTGCAGGCGGCGTTCTGGGAGGATCCGCGGGTGCTGACGATCTCGCTGCACGAGCATCCCCGCATGTTGTTCCCGGGGACAGGGTGGCCGGAGGAGACCGGGGCCGGGGCGGGGGAGGGGGCCGCGGTGAACGTGGCGCTGCCGGCGGGGACCGGGGACGCGGGCTGGGTGCGGGCGTTTCACGCGGTGGTGCCGGAGCTGCTGGCGGAGTTCCGGCCGCAGGTGCTGGTGTCGCAGCACGGGGCCGATACGCACTTCGAGGATCCGCTGGCGCATCTCGCCGTGTCGCTGGACGCGCAGCGGGCTGTGCAGATGGCGTGCCATGAGCTGGCGCACGAGTACGCCGGGGGCAAGTGGGTCGCGCTCGGCGGGGGCGGGTACGCGGTGGTGGATGTCGTGCCGCGTTCGTGGACGCACCTGGTCGCGATCGCTGCGGGGAGGCCCCTGGCGCCGGAGACGGTGATTCCCGAGGACTGGCGGCAGGACGTGTACGCCCTGACCCGGCAGTTGGGGCCGCAGCGCATGACCGATGGGCGGTGGCCGGTGAGTTGGGCGTCGTGGGAGTCGGGGTACGACCCCGCCGATCGCCTGGACCAGGCCGTACGGGCCACGCGTCGGGCGGTGTTTCCGTTGCGGGGGCTTCTTGCCTGAACCGGCCACGGCTCCCGGTGGGGCCGAGCGTGGCACGGCGCCCGGTGGGCCGGCCGTGGCCCGTTAGGCCAACCGTGCGCACTTCCGCCGTTCCGGCCCTCGGCCCCTCGCGCGTGCGTCACCATCGCATCCGTGGTGACCGGCGGAGCTCTGCGTGCGCATCTGCTGGCTGTCCGGCTTGCCGGGGAGGTCGGCACCTCTCGGGAGGACAGTCTGCGGAGTTACCGGCTGTTCGCTGCCCGGGATCCGCGGGTGCTGATCGGGATCGATCCCGAGGGTGCCTGGGGGCAGCGGGACGTGCTGGAACTCATGGCGGAGAAGTGCGGGGTCTCGGCCGATCCTCGGCACACGTCCGGTCCGGATGTGATCGATCCTGAGCGGACGCTGGCCGCGCTGGACGCCTTCGCGGGGCGGATCGGGGAGGCGGCCAGGCGGGGTGCGCCCGTGCTGTTCGGGACCGGGCATCCGCAGCGGCTGCTCGGGTTCTACGCCGGTTTGGCGGACGCGCTCTCGGCGGCGGGGTGTGACGTGCTCACCCCCGCGCAGGGTCGCTGTGTCGACATATTGACCCGGTTCGGTCTACGTACGCGTGCGGTCGACTACGCACGGGGTGTCGGGTTGGTGCGGGAAAGCGTCGGCGGGCGCCCCGGTTGTGAGCCGGGCGTGCACTGCCATTCGCCGCTGCCGGTTCGGGTCGCGCTGGAGGCCGCGGCGGAAGGCGGAGGGCCGCTGCCCGAGTTGGTCGTAGGGGATCACGGGTGGGTTTGCGGTGCAGGTCAGCTGGGGTTCGAGGCCATCGGTCTGGCCGACACCGACGATCCGGCGCTGTTCGTGGGGGAGGCGGAGGGGCGCGTGTCCGTCGTCGTTCCGGTTGATGACGCGGTGCCGTCTGATCACTACCGGCCGCTCACCCGCTACGTACTCAAACGAGCGTGTCTGTCACAGTAGGCCTGCGATGGGTGCACCTCTTCCCCACTTGCATCACCCGCCCCTACATTGGGGAGTGAGCACGCAACGACGAAGAGTCACCGGAAGGGGAAGCCGGTGGCCGTCGAGTGCGGAAGGTTCAGGTGTGTCATGGCTGCAGCTGGCGAGAGGCCTCTGAACGAGGTTCAGTTCCTTACCGTGGCGGAGGTCGCCTCGGTGATGCGAGTGTCGAAGATGACCGTGTACCGGCTGGTGCACAGCGGTCATCTGCCCGCGATCCGGGTCGGGCGGTCCTTCCGCGTCCCGGAACAAGCGGTACACGAGTACCTCCGTGACAGCTATGTGGGGGTGGAGACAGCCTGACGGTCCCCCTCGATTACGACCTTGGCGCTCGGTTGGGTAGGCTAGCCCCTCGTAGGTCGTGTGGGCCCATGGCGCCCAAACAACCGAGTGATGAGAAGTGAGCGAGGGTAGTCGTGGGCTCTGTTATCAAGAAGCGGCGCAAGCGGATGGCCAAGAAGAAGCACCGCAAGCTGCTCAAGCGCACGCGCGTTCAGCGTCGCAACAAGAAGTAAGCGACGCGCGAGAGCGTGTCAGCGTGTATCTGTGGCCTCCCATCAGCACTGGTGGGAGGCCACAGATATTTCCTGGCCCCCGGAAGTGCCGATGAGTGAATTTCCGTCACTTGGTGCATCGGGCGGTCATCACAGCGCAACGTCAACCCGCTAGGTTGACCGTACGCATCAGTACGAAGGAAGGCGCTGATCTTGGGGAAGGTCGTGCTCGTCACTGGAGTGGCCCGGCAACTGGGCGGCCGCTTCGTACGGCGGATCCAGCGGGATCCCGAGGTCGACCGGGTGATCGCCGTGGACGCGGTGCCGCCGGCGCACCATCTGGGCGGGGCGGACTTCATCCAGGCCGACATCCGGCAGCCGACGATCGCCCGGGTGCTCGCGGAGACGGGCGCCGACACGGTCGTCCACATGGATGTGACGGGCACGGCGCTGGGCAGCGGCAGCCGGGCCACGGTCAAGGAGACCAACGTCATCGGCACCATGCAGCTGCTCGGCGCCTGCCAGAAGTCACCGGCCGTGAAGCGGCTGGTGATCAAGTCCAGCACGAACGTGTACGGGTCGGCGCCGCGTGATCCGGCCGTGTTCACCGAGACGACCCCGCCGAAGTCGCTGCCCAGCGGCGGCTTCGCGAAGGACACGGTCGAGGTCGAGGGGTATGTGCGCGGGTTCGCCCGGCGGCGGCCGGACGTCGCCGTGTGCGTGCTGCGGTTCGCCAACATCCTCGGGCCGGCCGCGGACACCCCGCTCGCCTCCTACTTCTCGCTGCCCGTCCTGCCGACCGTGTTCGGCTACGACCCGCGGCTGCAGTTCGTGCACGAGGACGACGTCATCGAGGTGCTGCGGATCGCCTCGCACGAGCCGCGCCGGGGCACCCTCAACAGCGGCACCTTCAACATCGCCGGGGACGGCGTGCTGCTGCTGTCGCAGTGCTCCCGGCGGCTCGGGCGGCCGACCGTGCCGCTGCTGCTGCCCGCGGTCACCTGGGCGGGTTCGCTGGTGCGTACGCTCGGTATGACGGACTTCTCGCCGGAGCAGATCCGGCTGCTCACCCACGGGCGGGTGGTGGACACGGTCCAGATGCGCGAGACGCTGGGCTTCACGCCCAGGTACACGACGGCGGAGACCTTCGCGGACTTCGCACGCGGCCAGGGGCCCGGGCTGGTCCCGCCGGAGGCCCTCGCGGGGGCCGTCGACCGGATCGCCGCGCTGGCCGCGAGGGGCGGCGGCCGGCCCACTACGCACAGCGCCAACTGAGGAGCGGCAACGATGGCGGACGCCAAGGTCATTCCGTTCGACGACGACCGGTCCCGTGGGAGCGCCGTACAGCGCCCGGCGCGGCGCCGCGGCGCGGGCGGCCGGCGCGGCCCCCTCGGCGAGGCCGGGGCCGGGGAGATGGGCGAGGTCCAGCCCCTGCCGGGCCGGGCCCGGGCGCGGGAAGAGGGGCCTGTGAGCCGTGCGGAGGAGCCGCCGGCGCCCTCGGGTGCCGGAGGGCGGGACGGCGGCCTGGAACGGCGCGTGGCGGCCGGGCTGGCCTTTCTGCGGCGCCGGCTGACCGGGGACTACGACGTCGACGACTTCGGTTACGACGAGGAGCTGACCGACCAGGTCCTGATGTCGCTGCTGCGTCCGGTGTACGAGAAGTACTTCCGGGTCGAGGTGAAGGGCATCGAGAACATCCCGGCGAAGGGCGGGGCCCTGATCGTCGCCAACCACTCCGGGACACTGCCGCTGGACGGGCTGATGATGCAGGTCGCGGTGCACGACCACCATCCGGCCGACCGTCATCTACGGCTGCTGGCGGCCGACTTGGTCTTCGTGCTGCCGGTGGTCAACGAGCTGGCCCGCAAGCTGGGGCACACCCTGGCGTGCGCGGAGGACGCGGAGCGGCTGCTGGCGCAGGGTGAGCTGGTCGGGGTGATGCCGGAGGGCTTCAAGGGCATCGGGAAACCTTTCAGCGAGCGGTACAAGCTCCAGCGGTTCGGCCGCGGCGGTTTCGTGTCGACCGCGCTGCGCCAGGGCGCGCCGATCATCCCCTGCTCGATCGTCGGGGCGGAGGAGATCTACCCGATGATCGGTAACGCCAAGACGCTGGCGCGGCTGCTGGGCTTCCCCTACTTCCCGCTGACTCCGACGTTCCCCTGGCTCGGCCCGCTCGGCGCGGTCCCGTTGCCGACGAAGTGGACCATCCAGTTCGGCGAGCCGATCCCGACGGACGGTTATCCGCCGGAGGCGGCCGAGGACCCGATGCTGATGTTCAACCTGACGGACCAGGTACGGGAGCAGATCCAGCACACGCTGTACAAGCTGTTGGTGCAGCGGCGGTCGGTGTTCTTCTGACGGGGTTCCGAGGTCCCGGGGGTTCCGGGGTTCCGGGGTTCCGGTACGACGATGGGGGCGCCCTGCTCGGAGAGGGCGCCCCCATCGTCGTAGCCGTACGGGGACTAGTGCGTTTCCTCGCCCTCGATTCCCAGGCCGGGCAGGAGGCCCGGGAGGAGCGGGGGGAGGGTGACGTCCGGTGCGGTCGTCGGGGGTTTGCTGGTGGACGGTGCGCTGCTGCCGGGGCCGAGCCTCGGTGGTTCCAGCAGGCCGCCCGTGTTGCCGCCGATGAGACCCTCGCCGCCGTTCCCGGTGGCCGAGCCGCTCGGGGCGTTGGTGCTCCCGTGCTTGCCCGCGGACGGGGTGTGGCCGGAGGAGCTGGGCGGGGTCGACCGGTGACTGCCGGAGGCACCGCCGGTGGTCGCCGAGCCGGAGCCCTGCCGCGTGCCGTCGCTGCCGGGGGCGGGCGGCTGCGGGAGCAGGGACTGCAGCGGGGCGACCTCTTGGTCTATGGCGTCGAACACCGACGACACCTGCTCTTTGACGTCACCGAGCTGCACGGGCAGCTTGTCGCTGAGCGCGCTCCAGGCCTCGCGGTGCGAGCGGGAGAACGCGGACAGGGCCTGCATCGGACCGAGCGAGCCGGGATCGGCCTCGTAGGCCTCGTGGAGCAGGCGATGGCCCTCCGTCACGTCGTGCTGCATGCCGGAGAGCGTGCGGCGGATCTCACCGATGGACTCGTGGTCGAGCCGGCCGCCGCGGCCGCGCTCCATCAGCCGGCGGGCCTCGCTGAGCCGGGTGGAGGCCTGGTCGAGGTAGGTCTGGCCACGCTGGTCGTCACCCGTGGTCATGTAGTTGAGCTTGAAGTCCTCGATGCCGCGTTTGAGGCCGTACAGCGAGTCGCCGGGCAGGGCGTCGGAGCTCGCGGCGGCGACTCCGCCGAAGGCCCCGGCGGCCACGCCGACGCTGAGCCCGCCCGCGGCGAGCCCCTTGGTCAGCCGGGAACGCGGGCGGAGTTTGCCCAGGGGGCTCGCCCGGTGCGCGCCTTTCTGTCTGGGTACCGACGTGTCCGCCGCCCCGGTGCCCTCCTGGAGCATGGCCTCCATCGCGGCCACCAGCTGGGCGCGCTGCACGACCTTGACCTCGGGGTCGAGCTGCGGCCTGGGCAGCGCGCCGAGGTCCGCCGCGAGGGCCAGCAACTCGCCCTGCTCGCTCTGTTCCTCGGCGGTCGGCGGGCATCCCGCCGGGGTTACGGACTGCTCGGCCGCCGTGTCCCGGTCGGACTGCTCCTCCAGGGCCTGGGCGAAGGCGCTCGCCCGCCGGTGGGCCGATACGTTCGCGATCACTGGCGGCACCTCCTCTCGTCATGACGGTCGACTCCCCAGGGGGTCCTGAGGGTTGCACGTCGCGACCACTTCCACACGATCGAGTGATCAGGGTCGGCCAAGACGTGACCACAGGGAGCCTGTATCCCGCACAACGACTGGCGCGGCACTTGGGTTACGGACGGCGGATGACCGGATCGGAAAGACAACCGGCTTTCACGGAAAGTCAGTTGGGCGTCGCGGTGGGTGTCGGGGTGCGGGGGGCTGCGGCTCAGCGCGCGTCGTCCGGCAGAAGCCGGGCCAGGGTGCGTACGGCGCGGTACTGGAGGGTCTTGATGGCGCCCTCGTTCTTGCCCATGACGCGGGCGGTCTCGGCGACGGAGAGGCCCTGCAGGAAGCGGAGCGTCACGCACTCCTGCTGCTGCGGGTTGAGCCGGCGTACGGCGTCGAGCAGCGCGGCGTTCGACAGGGACTCCAGGACGGAGTCCTCCGGGGAGCGCTCGACCTCGTTGGCGTCGAGCATCTCGCCGGTGGTGACCTCCAGCCGGAAGCGGCTGGACTTGAAGTGGTCGGCGACGAGGTTCCGGGCGATCGTCACCAGCCAGGCGCCGAAGTCCCGGCCCTGCCAGGTGAAGGTGCCGATCCTCCTGAGGGCCCGCAGAAAGGTCTCGCTGGTGAGGTCCTCGGCGGTGGCCCGGCCGCCGACGCGGTAGTAGATGTACCGGTACACCGTGTCGCTGTACTGGTCGTACAGCCGGCCGAAGGCCTCGGCCTCGCCCGCCTGTGCGCGCTCGACCAGGTCCATCATCCGGGCGCTGTCGCTGTCGGCGGCCGGGCGGCGGGCGGTGGTGCTGGCGGCGCCGGCGGAGCGCCCTCGTCTGCCGACCGCGGCGCTGCCGTCGGCCAGTGCGTAGCACGGGCCGACGGGCGCGGCGGCGGCGAAGGCGGGGACGGCGTACGCGGTGGGGACGAGGCCGCGCAGCGTCTCTTTGACCGTTGCGACTGTTGCGCGCAGCGTAGCCAGGCCCGAGGCGTCAACCCCGACGTGTGGGTACACGGGACTCCCAGAGGCAGAGCTTCCATCACGTGCAGTGCGGGACCGTTCACCCGTCGTAGCGACGGAGGGGTACCGGTTTGCGTCTGAGGAGAATAACGCTTCGTGCAGGCACTGCTACACCGAGTTGCTCAAATCATCGATTGCGTCGCTTCTGTTATCGATTGACGCCCTATCAAGTGCCGCAGTTTGACCGCTTGTTGATCGAAAAGCGGCCGGTTTCGGTAAGGTACGGGGCGTGTTGAAATGGCCGCGGCATAATCCGTGCGCGTGAAGCGCCCCGCGGGGGTGTGGCGGAGCCGCCCCCGGCGGAGCTATCGGCGCCGGCGGCTCAGAGCGATCGCCGCCGCGGTGCCGCCGGCGACCGCGCCGACCCCGGCCGCCGCCGGGATGCCCACCTTCGCCGCCTTCCGCCCCGTGCGGTAGTCGCGCAGGCGCCAGTCCTTCTCGCGGGCGTGCCTGCGCAGCTTGGCGTCGGGGTTGATGGCGTAGGGGTGGCCGACCAGGGACAGCATCGGGATGTCGTTGTGGCTGTCGCTGTAGGCCGCGCAGCGGGAGAGGTCCAGGCCCTCCGCCGCGGCCAGGGCGCGGACCGCCTCGGCCTTCGCGGGGCCGTGCAGGGGTTCGCCGACCAGCTTGCCGGTGTAGACGCCGTCCACCGACTCGGCCACCGTGCCGAGGGCGCCCGTGAGTCCCAGGCGGCGGGCGATCACCGTCGCGATCTCCACCGGGGCCGCCGTGACCAGCCACACCTTCTGCCCGGCGTCCAGGTGGGCCTGGGCCAGGGCGCGGGTGCCGGGCCAGATGCGGTCGGCCATGTACTCGTCGTAGATCTCCTCGCCGATCGACGCGAGTTCGGCGACGCGGTGGCCCTTGACGATCGACAGCGCCGAGTCCCGGGCGTCCTGCATGTGCTCGGGGTCCTCCACGCCGGCCAGCCGGAACCACGCCTGCTGCCAGGCGAACCTGGCCAGGTCACGGGTCTCGAAGAACTTCCGCTTGTACAGGCCCCGGCCGAAGTGGAACAGCGCGGCGCCCTGCATGACGGTGTTGTCGAGGTCGAAGAAGGCGGCCGCCTTGTCGTCGCCGATCACCGGGAAGCCGGGTTCCTCCTCGGCGGCCTGCGGAGCTTCCTGCGCTTCCTGGGAGGACTTGCGGGCAGCCTCCGCCGAGGCCTCGCCTGCCAACACGCTGCGCGCCGTGGCGGAGCGCCTACGAGGGGTGAGCCATCCGAGAGCGGCCATGACGTGAGCATAGCCAGTTTGTTCGGTGCGTCCGCCAGGCGAGAGGTTGGAAGCGTGTGAACTCTCCGCGACCGGGCCGTTAAGCAGCCGCGGGAGAATGGCCGGTATGAGTCCCCTTTTCCGGCGCAAGGCCGGCCCCCGCGAGCGGCTCGTCACGCTGATCCGCAAGCCCGGCTGTCATCTGTGCGACGACGCGGAACTCGTCGTCGCCAAGGTCTGCGGCGAACTCGGCGTGTCCTGGGAGCAGAAGGACATCACCGAGGACCGCGCGCTGCACGACCGGTACTGGGAGCAGATCCCGGTCGTACTGGTCGACGGTGAACAGCACACCTTCTGGCGTGTGAACGAGGAGCGGCTGCGCCGCGCACTGACCGACTAGTACAAACCGGCCCGGAAAGTCGCTTAGGATCGACGGTGGTTCGATCTCGGGGGCGGGATTCGTGAGGAGAGTGTGCGGTTTTGCCCCCAGTAACGAAGGAACGTCGGTGCGTATGTGCCGGTTCCCGACGAGGGCGCCCCGGTTGCGTGACCCCGGTCACTTCTGCCGGGCAAATCGGACACCATCTTTGTGCACGCGTTCACAAAGACATAGCCTGCTGTCGACGGGGCGGTCTGGGGACGTATGACCGCCCGCAGCCCCGCTCTACCCGCAGGAGCACCGTGGCAACTGGCCGAACACACCGACCGGCGACCCGTAGCCGAGGGATCCCCGAGGCCACCGTCGCCAGGCTTCCGCTGTACCTCCGAGCCCTGACCGCGCTGTCGGAGCGCTCGGTACCCACGGTCTCCTCCGAGGAACTGGCCGCGGCGGCGGGGGTCAACTCCGCCAAGCTGCGCAAGGACTTCTCGTACCTGGGCTCCTACGGAACGCGCGGTGTCGGCTACGACGTGGAGTATCTCGTCTACCAGATCTCCCGTGAACTCGGCCTGACCCAGGACTGGCCGGTTGTCATCGTCGGTATCGGCAACCTCGGCGCCGCCCTGGCCAACTACGGCGGGTTCGCCTCCCGTGGTTTCCGGGTCGCGGCCCTCATCGACGCCGACCCCGCAATGGCCGGAAAGCCGGTCGCCGGCATCCCCGTCCAGCACACGGACGACCTAGAGAAGATCATCAAGGACAACGGCGTCTCGATCGGCGTGATCGCGACCCCCGCCGGTGCCGCCCAGCAGGTCTGCGACCGGCTCGTGGCCGCCGGGGTCACCTCCATCCTGAACTTCGCGCCGACTGTGCTGTCCGTCCCGGACGGCGTCGACGTGCGCAAGGTCGACCTCTCGATCGAACTCCAGATCCTCGCCTTCCACGAGCAGCGCAAGGCCGGCGAGGAGACCGCCGCGGGCGACGGCGCGCTGCCCGCCACCGCTCCCCGCGGCGTGACCTCCGACGCTTCCGCCGACCAGGGGCCCGACGGGGACGTACCCGCCGTGATGCCGGCATGAGCCTCCTCGTCGTCGGGCTGAGCCACCGCAGCGCGCCGGTCAGCGTGCTGGAGCGGGCCGCGCTGAGCGCGGACGCCCAGACCAAGCTGCTGCAGGACACGGTCGCCGCCGAGCCGGCCACCGAGGCCGCGGTGCTCGCCACCTGCAACCGCATCGAGCTGTACGCCGACGTGGACAAGTTCCACGCCGGTGTCGCCGAGCTGTCCACGCTGCTCGCCCAGCACAGCGGTGTCGGCCTGGAGGAACTGACCCCCTATCTCTACGTCCACTACGAGGACCGGGCCGTCCACCACCTGTTCTCGGTGGCCTGCGGCCTGGACTCGATGGTCGTCGGCGAGGGCCAGATCCTCGGGCAGATCAAGGACGCGCTGGCCAGGGCGCAGGAGCTGCACACCGCCGGACGCCTGCTGAACGACCTGTTCCAGCAGGCCCTGCGGGTGGGCAAGCGCGCCCACTCCGAGACCGGTATCGACCGCGCCGGCCAGTCCCTGGTCACCTTCGGCCTGGAGCAGCTGGCCGTCGCCGCCCCGGTGCCCGCGTGGGCCGACGGCAAGAGGGCACTGGTCATCGGCGCCGGGTCGATGTCCTCGCTGGCCGCGGCCACGCTCGCGCGGGCCGGGGTCGCCGAGGTCGTCGTCGCCAACCGCACCTTCGAGCGCGCCGAGCGGCTCGCGCAGATCCTGACCGAGGCCGACGACAACGCGGTGACGGCCCGCGCGGTGCCGATGGACGCCATACCGGGCGAGCTGACACGTGCCGACGTCATCGTCTCCTGCACCGGGGCGACGGGCCTGGTGCTCACGGCGGAGGCGGTCGCCCAGGCGGTCGAGGCCCGCACCGGCGCCCCCGTCGCCGGTTTCACGGCCGCGAAGCCCGAGAGGGCCGTCAGGTCGGCCGCCCCGCTGCCGCCCGCCGGCGTCGGCACCGACGAGAACTGCCCGCTGGACCTGGCCGCCGTACAGCCCGGCTTCTCCGTCATGGGTGAGGCCGCCGTCGCGGGCATGGACGCGGCCACCCTGGAGCAGCACGCGGCCTGGGTGGCGGGCGGCACGGTGGACCGCCGGGACCGCCGTACACCCGAGACGGACGCCGAGCTGATCACCGCGCTCGCCGCGACCGTCGCGACGATGGGCCGGGTCCCCGAGCGGCGCAAGCCCGAGCCGGTCGCCGAGCGTCCGGCGCCCTCCCTCTTCCTGCTCGACCTGGCCATGCCCCGCGACATCGACGCGGCCGTGCACCGGCTGGCCGGGGTACGGCTGGTCGACATCGAGTCGCTGGCGGAAGCGTCCGCCGACGCGCCGATGGCGGCCGATGTGGACCTGGTCCGGCGTATCGTCTCCGACGAGGTCGCGGCCTTCGGCGCGGCACAGCGGGCGGCGCACATCACGCCGACCGTGGTCGCGCTGCGCACCATGGCCGCCGACGTCGTCGCCAGTGAGATCGCGCGCCTCGACGGCCGCCTGCCCGACCTGGACGAACGCCAGCGCGGCGAGATCCGCCAAGCGGTGCACCGGGTCGTCGACAAGCTGCTGCACGCGCCGACCGTACGGGTCAAGCAGCTCGCGGCCGAGCCCGGCGGCGCCGGGTACGCGGACGCGCTGCGCACCCTCTTCGACCTCGACCCCGAGACGGTCGCCTCCGTCTCCCGGGCCGGGGACAGCACGGACAAGAAGGACCGACCGGCATGAGTGACAAGGCTTTGAGACTGGGGACGAGGCGGAGCAAGCTCGCCATGGCCCAGTCCGGGCAGGTGGCGGAGGCCGTCCGCCAGGTGACCGGACGGCCCGTCGAGCTGGTCGAGATCACCACGTACGGCGATGTCTCGCGCGAGCACCTGGCGCAGATCGGCGGCACCGGCGTGTTCGTCACGGCGCTGCGCGACGCGCTGCTCAAGGGCGAGGTCGACTTCGCGGTTCATTCGCTCAAGGACCTGCCCACCGGGCAGCCCGAGGAGCTGGTCCTGGCCGCCATCCCGGTGCGCGAGGACCCGCGGGACGTGATCGTCGCGCGGGACGCGCTGAAGTTCACCGACCTTCCCCGGGGCGCCCGCATCGGCACCGGCTCGCCGCGCCGCATGGCGCAGCTGAACGCGTACGCCCGCGCCCACGGACTGGACATAGAGACGGTCCCGATACGCGGCAACGTCGACACCCGCATCCGGTACGTCCGCGACGGCGAACTCGACGCGGTCGTGCTGGCCGCCGCCGGACTGAACCGGATCGGCCGGATCGACGAGGTGACCGACTTCCTGTCGGTCGACACGGTTTTGCCCGCCCCCGGCCAGGGGGCCCTGGCGATCGAGTGTGCCGCGGACCACGCGGACCTGATCGCGGCGCTCGGCGAGCTCGACGACCCGTTCACACGGGCCGCCGTGACCGCCGAACGGTCACTGCTCGCCGCCCTGGAGGCCGGCTGCAGCGCCCCTGTGGGCGCGCTGGCCGACCTGCTGGCCGACGGGCAGATTGTCAAGGAAATGCGCCTGCGCGGCGTCGTCGGCACGACCGACGGCACCCGCATGGTGCAGCTGTCCACCACCGGTCCCGTGCCCGAGACGCACGACCAAGCGCTGGCGCTCGGTCGCGAACTCGCCACCGAGATGCTTGCCCAGGGCGCGGCCGGTCTGATGGGGGAGCGAGCACATTGAGCCCCACCGCCCTTCCTGCCGCCGGTCCTGAACACGGGCACGTCACCTTCCTCGGTGCCGGACCCGGAGATCCGGGACTGCTGACTCTGCGCGCCGTGGAGGCGCTGTCGAACGCGGACGTCCTGGTCGCCGAGCACGAGGTGCTCGACGTCATCCGGACGCACGCCCGACAGGGCGTCTCCGTCGTGCAGACGGACGCAGACCCTTCTCCGGTCTCGCCGCCGGGCACGCCCCAGCTGACGGTCGTTGACGGCACGTCAACAACCGCCGCTGTCCCGGCTGCTGCCCGGGATGCCGCTCATCTTGTCATGGAGGCTGCGCGGGGCGGCAGGCGGGTCGTCCGTGCGGTGTCCGGGGACCCGGGACTTGATACGTACGCGGCCGAGGAAATGCTCGCCTGCGCCGCCGCCGGGGTGCCCTTCGAGGTCGTGCCCGGCGTGGCGGCGGCGGTCGGTGTGCCCGCGTACGCCGGTGTGCCGCTGCGCGACGCCGACGGCGCGGACGTCCGGTTCGTGGACGCCCGTACGGCCTCGGACCGGTGCTGGACGGAGGTCGGCGCCTCGGACGGCACGGTCGTCGTCTCCACGACCCTGGACTCGGTCGCCGCCGCGGCGGGCGAGCTGGTGACGGCGGGCCGCAAGCCGGACACCCCGCTGACGGTGACGATCGCCGGTACGACGACCCGCCAGCGCACCTGGACCGCGACGCTCGGCACCATCGCGCAGACCCTGAAGCAGGCGAAGGTGCTGCCGTCCCCCGACGGCGGCCGGCCGGTCATAGCCGTGGTCGGCGAGCGCAGCGCCGTCGCCCGGCGCGACGAGCTGTCGTGGTTCGAGTCCAAGCCGCTGTTCGGCTGGAAGGTGCTCGTGCCGCGCACGAAGGAGCAGGCGGCGTCGCTCTCCGACCAGTTGCGCTCCTACGGCGCGGTGCCGCACGAGGTCCCGACGATCGCGGTCGAACCGCCTCGCACTCCCCAGCAGATGGAACGTGCCGTCAAGGGCCTGGTCACCGGCCGCTACGAGTGGATCGCCTTCACGTCGGTCAACGCGGTGAAGGCGGTACGGGAGAAGTTCGAGGAGTACGGCCTCGACGCGCGTGCCTTCGCGGGCATCAAGGTGGCCGCGGTCGGCGAGCAGACGGCCAAGGCGCTGGTCGCCTTCGGCGTGAAGCCGGACCTGGTGCCGAGCGGGGAGCAGTCGGCGGCCGGCCTGCTGGAGGACTGGCCGCCGTACGACCCGGTGTTCGACCCGATCGACCGTGTCTTCCTGCCCCGGGCGGACATCGCCACGGAGACCCTGGTGGCCGGTCTGATCGAGCTGGGCTGGGAGGTCGACGACGTCACGGCCTACCGGACCGTGCGGGCCTCGCCGCCGCCGGCGGAGACACGTGAGGCGATCAAGGGCGGCGGCTTCGACGCGGTGCTCTTCACGTCGTCGTCCACGGTCCGCAACCTGGTCGGCATCGCGGGCAAGCCGCACAACGTGACGGTGATCGCCTGCATCGGCCCGGCCACGGCGAAGACCGCCGAGGAGCACGGGCTGCGGGTGGACGTCATGGCGCCCGAGCCGTCCGTGCACAAGCTGGCGGAGGCGCTGGCCGACTTCGGCCTGAAGCGTCGCGCCGCCGCGCTGGAGGCGGGGGACCCGGTGACGCGGCCCAGTGAGCGGCGGCCGGGGGCGCGTAGGCGGCGGTCTACGACGTGAGGTGTGGCGGGTGCCCTGTCCGGGGCACCCGCACGCTCAGTGGTCAGCGGCGTACGGCAGGAAGGTCGCCCACGCGGTGGGGGTGAGGGCGAGGCGGGGGCCGGTGGGGTTCTTGGAGTCGCGGACGAGGACGTGGGTCTCGTCGGGGGTGGCCACCTCTACGCAGTCGGGGCCCTCGTCCGTGCTGTAGCTGCTCTTTATCCACTCCAGCTTCATGTCTCTCCCAGCACTTTCTCGATGAGGGCCGTCGACTCCCGTGGGTCGAGAGCCTGTGCCCGGATGATCCCATAACGCATATCGAGGAGCTGCACCTCTTTCGGGTCGACGATCACTCGGCTGATGTGCTGCACCTCTACGTGCCCGACGGTGGTGCCGTCCTTCAGCCTGAGCAACCTGAACGACCCGGCAAGGCCTGAGTTCTGCTCACGCCCGAGCGGCAGTACCTGGAGGTCGACGTTGCGGAACTCGGCGAGAGCCAACAGGCGTTCCATCTGCGCTCGCATGACCGTCCTGCCGCCGATGGGCCGACGCAGTGTCGACTCGCACTGGACGAAGCTGAAGACGGGACGGGCCACGGTCCCGTTGACGATCTCCTGACGTGCGACTCGGGCCGCCAATCGCTGGTCCAGCTCTTCTGCGGTGAAGGGTGGCCGACGAGCGCTGAAGACTGCCTGCGCGTACTCCTTCGTCTGCAACAACCCATGGACGACGGAGTTGTTGTACGCGCACAGCTCGACCGCATCCGCCTCCAGTTTCTTCAGATCCCGCACCTTCTTCGGGTACCGAACCTCTGCCACATCCTGCTTGAACGCGGCGATCTTCCCGCCTGCGTCCAACGCCTCGTCCGCCGCATCCAGGTACTCCGGCCGCGGAATCCGCCGCCCCCGCTCCACCGAGGAAACCAGCTCCTCCCCGTACCCGATGGCCGTCCCGAACTCCGCCTGGGTGAGGTTGGCCGCCTCCCGCCACAACTTCAGCTGCCGTGAGACCGTCCGCATCACCGCCCCGGCCTCGTCGTCCTCCAGCCCCGCATCCCAGTCGCTCACGTAAGCCGTCCTCCCGTCACCACTCACCCCGTACGGCCCGGACGCAACCGGACACCGCACGGACAGCCCCCGTCCGCACGGGCCGCCCTTCTTCACAGGCTAAGCACGCGTGGACACGCTGAGTGACGTGAACGAGCAAATCTCCACCCTCCGCACCCCGGCGCGCCAGTTCTGCGTGCCGCTTTCCTCGACCCGGCGCGGCGCCCGCCTCGGCCGCCTGCTCGCAACCGAGCAATTGCGCTCCTGGGGGATGCCGTTGGACCCCGCCCGGCTGATCGTCGCCGAGTTGACGGCGAACGCCGCGCTGCACGGCAGGGTGCTCGGGCGGAGCTTCCGGCTGACTCTCGCAGTGACGGCCGAGGGGGTTCTGCGTATCGAGGTCACCGATACGCGTGGTGAAGCGCTGCCCGTTCCGCGGACCGTCGCCCCGGGGTCGGCCGAGTCCGGCTACGGACTGCTGCTGATCGAGGAGTTGGCGGACCGCTGGGGTGTGCGGCAGGGGCCGGTGCCGTGCAAGACGGTGTGGGCCGAAATCGATACGGCCGGGCCATCGGCGGACCTCGCACCGGAGCCGGGGAATGCGTGACGCGGTGGCTCCGCGGCCGGGGCTGCGGGCCGTAAAAGACCTAAGAACCCCGGGAAAAAACCAACCAACCAAACCAAACCCCGCGTAGGTCACCCGGGCGGGTGAATGCGGTTGATCTGGCTGGCGCGTCGGCGCCTCGGGCGTGCAGTCTCACCCCGAGGCATATGCGCCTCACCACGCCACAAGTCCCCACATGCATCGGCCCCCGCCGGGACGGCAATCCCAGTGCGAGGGCCTGACCAACGAGGAAGAAGAGACCTTCCCCATGGCTGAGAAGAAGCCTAACCCTGCCCCGCGCCTGATTCATGGTGTTCGGCGATCCACCACCCACTCCGGTGTCACCCACGTACGCACGTACCAGTCCGGACACTACGTGGTCGTCGGCAACCACCTCGCCCAGCACCGCGAGCTGTCCCTGACCGCCATCGGACTCGCGACCCACATCCTGTCGGTGCCCGAGGGCACCCCCGTCGACATCCGCAGTCTCGCGGACCGCTTCCCCGAGGGGCGAGACCGGATCGCGTCCGCGCTGCGCGAGCTGGAGGCGCACGGCTATCTGGCGCGGGTCCGCGAGCACACGGAGTCGGGCCGCCTGGTGACGCGGACGTACGTCCACCACACCCCCGCCACAGGTTCCACCGCGCCCCTTCGTGTGGCCGGGCGCCCCGCGAAGACCCGTACCCGCGACCGTCGGCCCATGGCAGGTACGAACGTACTGGCAGCGCCCGAGGAGGACGACCGAGCCTCCGTCGTCTCAGGGGCGTCCGCAACGCCGAACCCGCCGAACCCGGCGAAGATGCAGAGCCCCGAGCCCGTCTGTGGCGGTCCGCATCACGACAAGGCCGTAACGCTCCTCGCAGGTTTACGCCGCACCGACAATCGGCTCCTCCTCTCCCGCCGCGACGTGGACCAGCTCGTACCGGCTGTCGCCGCCTGGTTCGACAGCGGGGCGACAGCGGCCGTGGTCCACCACGCGCTGACCGCTGGCCTCCCTGCCGAGGTGAAGAACCCGGCGAAGCTGATCGCCTACCGCCTCGATGAGCTGCTGCCCGTACCGCTCCCCGCGCGCCCCGCGGTCTCGCCGCCCATCGAGAGGATGGTCGGGGCCACCTGCCGGCCCGCCCCCCCTCCAGAACTGCGACGGCTGCGAGCGGGCCTTCCGTGCCCCACACCCCGGCGGCCGCTGCCGCGACTGCCGTACTGACCGGAGGGTGCCGAGCGGAGGCGTACGCGTCGCATGAGCCTGCCGCACCGGCCCGTGGGCCTTGCGCAAGCCACCTCTCACAGGGGAGCCGTTCCCCTTCTTCGTCATCGCGTGTCTGCGATGCTGACCGGCATGGGTGGGGGAGAACGACGACGTGCGGCCCGCTGGTTGCGACGGCGGGCTGCCGCGGTGGCGTTGACATGCTTCGGGTTTGCGGCCGCTGTGCTGCATGTCCTGGCACCTGGGCTGAAGATCGACGGTGTCACGGCCGCGCTGCTCGCGGTGGCGGCGATGCCGTGGCTCGGGGATCTGGTCCGCAGCATCGACGTGCCGGGCTTGGGGAGGATCGAGTTCCAGGACATGCAGCGCCAGCTGGAGGCGGCCCAGCGGACGGCGAACGCGGCTCTCGTCGGTGATGGACCGGGCGGCGGCGTGGACGGCACAGCCGCGTCTGACGCGGTCCGGGAACTGGCGGCCGACTACGTGAAGGTGCGCGACGAACTGCGCAGCGGTCCGGCGCGGACCCACCGGATGGATCAGATCTTCGCCCGCCTGGTACGGGCGACCCAGCGAGTGCGCGACTTCGACGCGGAGGCGATGCTGCGCTCGCAGGACGCCGGGCTGCGGCTCGCGGCCTACGCGCGCCTGTACGCGCTGCCCGAGCCGGAGCGACTGGGCACGCTGGTCGAGGTGGTGACCGCTGAACCGATCGCCTTCAACCAGTACTGGGGGCTGCGGGCGGTCGGCAGAGGGGTGGAGGAGACGGGAGCGGAGCATGTTCCGCTCGGCGTGGTCCGCCGTTTGGAGGAGTTCCGCTCCCGTATGCCGCGCGACAGCGACCGGGGCCGGCTCGCCGACCGTGTGCTCACGGAGTTCGGCGGAGGATGATCCGTCGGCCGCTGTTCGGTCAGGCCGCCGTACCGCCCGCGTAGTCGCTGCCGAACGTCGTCTCGATCGTCTGGGCCACCGGCTGGGCCACGCCCGTGCCGGTGAGGATGATGCCGAGTTCCCGGTTGTTGCTCAGGGAGTTGCTGCTGATGTTCATGGAGCCGGCCTCGACCTCCTGGGTGGACAGGCCGTAGTCGGCGACCATGGCCTTGGCGTGGATGTAGAAGCCGTTGGGGTCGGAGTAGCCGACGACCGTGCCGCCGGCGGCCTTGACGGCGGAGACCTGGGAGGAGTAGCTGGAAGGATTCTCCAGGACCACGCGGACCTTCACGCCGGCCTTGGCGCGGGCCACGATCGCGTTGACCACCGTGCTGTCGCTGAACTCCAGCTCCTCCACGTCCAGGCTCTTGGTCGCGGAGTTGATGAAGGACACCAGGCGGTTGCGGGAGTCGGTGGGGGACCACAGCAGGTGGTCGCCGTCGGTGGGGGTGACGGAGGTCGCCGTGTAGTCGGCGTTGAAGACCTTCTCGATGGCGGCGACGTCGCGCGTGTCGTCGGTGAAGACGCCGTAGTCGCGGCTGGTCGTGTAGTACTGGGAGGTCAGGTTGCCGGTCAGGACCAGGGACTTCGTGCCGTCGACGGTGATCGTCTTCTGATGGGTGTAGACGTAGGCGGAGGACGACCAGACCACGCCGATGCCCGCGTTCTTCAGGGCCGTGTACGCCGAGCCGTCGGCGCTCTGGTGCTGGCGGTCGAGGATGACGCGGACCGTGACGCCCTTGTTCTTCAGGGCTATGAGGTCGTTGACGGCCGTGGTGTCCTCCAGCTCGTACATGGTCATGTCGAGCGTGCTGGTGGCCGAGTTGATGAAGTCGTAGATCGTGGGCTGGCTGCCGGTCTGGGAGAAGGCGAACGCCGAGTAGCTCGCGGCGTTGGCGGGGACGGCCGTGGCGACGACGGCGGCTCCGGCGGTCAGGGCGATGGCCGCGCGGGTGAGGACCTTCCGCAGCATGCGTGACTCCTGGGTTCACGGGCGAGGAGGGGTGGCGCGTGCATGACACCAGGCGCGTAGAACGCTGGGGAGGCCGGAGGATCCAGGGATGCCCAGGGGAGCGCAAAGACTTCGTATGCGCCCGCCGCTATGCCCGTGAAGGGCGTGAACGGGCTGTCCGCGGGTCGCCTATGAGCCCTGCGGCCCCCCTTGTCGGACCGACAGGGCGTCGGCAAAGGCGGGGGCGCGGCGGGCGTAGCGTAGAAGGCATGACGAAGTACGGATCCTTTCCCGGTACCCGTCCCCGGCGGCTGCGGACCTCGCCCGTCATGCGCCGCATGGTCGCCGAGACGCGGCTGCACCCGGCCGACTTCATCCTTCCGGCGTTCGTCCGGGAGGGCGTGAGCGAGCCCGTGCCGATCGCCGCCATGCCCGGTGTCGTGCAGCACACCCGCGACAGCCTGAAGAAGGCGGCGGCGGAGGCCGTGGCGGCCGGGATCTCCGGGATCATGCTGTTCGGCGTGCCGGAGGAGGGGAAGAAGGACGCGCAGGGCACGGCCGGGACCGATCCGGACGGGATTCTGCAGGTCGCCCTCCGCGACGTCCGCGCCGAGGTCGGCGACGACCTGCTCGTCATGTCCGACCTGTGCCTGGACGAGACCACCGACCACGGACACTGCGGCGTGCTGGACGCCGAGGGCCGCGTCGACAACGACGCGACCCTGGAGCGGTACGCCGAGATGGCCCAGGTGCAGGCCGACGCCGGTGCGCATGTCGTCGGCCCCAGCGGGATGATGGACGGCCAGATCGGCGTCATCCGCGATGCGCTGGACCAGATCGGCCGCGAGGACGTGGCGATCCTCGCCTACACCGCCAAGTACTCCTCCGCCTTCTACGGCCCCTTCCGCGAGGCCGTCGCCTCCTCGCTCCAGGGCGACCGCAAGACCTACCAGCAGGACCCCGCCAACTGGCGCGAGTCCCTGCGGGAGCTGGAGCTGGACCTCGCCGAGGGCGCGGACATGGTGATGGTCAAGCCGGCCGGCCCCTACCTCGACATCCTGGCCCGGGTCGCCGACGCCGTGGACGTACCGGTCGCCGCCTACCAGATCTCCGGCGAGTACTCGATGATCGAGGCCGCCGCCGAGAAGGGCTGGGTCGACCGCGACCGGGCCATCCTGGAGACCCTGACCGGCATCAAGCGCGCCGGCGCGCGGAACATCCTCACCTACTGGGCGACCGAGGCGGCACAGAAGCTGCGGTAGTTCCGGGGCCTCACCGGGTCCGGGAAGGACTCAGGGGCTAAGGCCGGCCGCGCCCGGGGTCAGTCCCACCAGAACGTCCAGACGGGCTGTCCGACCAGGTCCTTCGCGTACGCGCGGAGGGTGTCCCGCTCGCCCTGGAGGACGTTGTCCGGGCAGAACGCGAAGTGCTCCGCCGCCACCGCCTCGGCCTCCTCCCGCGTGGCCGGCGGGGCGGCGACGGACACGACGAGGGTGTCCAGACCGAGGGCCACGACCCGTATGCCGAAGCGGTCCTCCCAGGAGCGCAGCACCGCGCACATCCGGGCCACGTCGGCCTCGTAGTTCACCGGGCCGGTCCAGCCGATCGCCGCCGGGATGTCGGCGGACCGGCGGGCCGGGACCAGGGCGAGATGCGCCTCCTCGACGCCCGACTCCCGGTCCCCGCCCAGCGCGTCGGCGATCTGCGCGGCGCGGGTGTCCGGGTCGGCGGAGAGGGCGGGGGCGGGGGCGAGACCGGGCCACTCGCTCCCGAACGGCTCGATCTCCTCGTCGATGTCACCGTCCTCGGTCTCCTCCTCCCAGTACTCCGCGAGGACGTCCTCGGCGTCGTGATCGCCCGGGTACGACGTCTCGCCGGGCAGCAGCACCCAGCCCTCCACGCCGTCCCCGGAGCCGCCGGCGTCCACGAGCACCGGCAGCAGACCGGCGCGGGCGGCCGACGCGCCCAGGGCCTTCCAGGTGCCCGGCGTGGCCGCCTTCTCCGCGTACCACAGCAGAGGTTCGTGCCAGAAGCCGTCGTAGGACATGTCGACGAGCCTGCCGGGCGGCAGTTGAAGCCCGAGGGAACGCCCGCTGGGGTCGGTGGCCAGTGTGGGCAGCGGATTGGGAAGAGTCGCCATGCCCGTGACTGTAAAGCCCGCCACTGACAACGCCGTTGACCGGCCTTACCGATGAACCGGCGCCCGCCGAAGTCTCTCTTACCAGGTGGTGCTGTGATGGGGCGGGTGACGGACCGAGGGGCTGACGGGCTGACAGGTGAGGGAAGGACGGAACGTGCGGATCGGGCGTTACCCGGTGCGATGGCACATCGTGCTGCTCACCCTGTGGACGGCCGTCTGGTTCCTCGTGGCCGAACGCCATGCCGCCGTGTCCTGGCACTACCTGACCGACGGCCAGCAACTCCTCTTCGGCCAGCGGTCGGGCGGCGGCCTCGCCCTCTACGCCAACCACCCCGAACTGCAGATCGGCCCCGTCAGCTTCGCGGTGGCCGGCCTCTTCGCACCCTTCCCCGCCGACGTCGGCGAGAAACTGGCCGACGCGTTCATGTCCGGCCTCGGCCTGTACATGCTGGTCCTGATCGGCCGGGCCGCCGCCGACCACAACCGGGGCACCGGCCTCAACCACAAACGCCTCCAGCAGCGCGTCCTGATCGCCGGCGCCGCCTTCATCCCCATGTGGGTCGAGGTCTCGGTCCGCTTCGCCCACCTCGACGACGTCCTGGCCCTGTTCTTCACCACCCTCGCGGTCCGCGCACTGGTGCGCGGCAACGCGACGGCGATGGGTGTGTTCCTGGCGCTGGCGGTCGACTCCAAACCCTGGGCGGTCGGTTTCCTGCCGCTGCTCCTGGCCCTGCCCCGCCCGCACCGCCTGCGCTCGGCGGCCTGGGCCGTCGCCCTGGTGGCGGTCGCCTGGCTCCCCTTCTACCTGACCCACCTGGACACCCTGCAGGCGGCCCGCTTCACCATCCCCAACCAACCGGCGTCCTCACTGCGCTGGTTCGGCGTGAACGCCCCCGTGACGCCGTGGTGGGACCGCCCCGCCCAGATGGCCCTGGGCATGGCGCTGGGCGCACTCGCGGTACGCCGGGACCGCTGGCCGGCGGTCGTGTTCCTGGCCGCCGACGCCCGCATCCTGCTCGATCCCAGCGTGTACACGTACTACAACGCCTCGGTCCTCCTCGGCACCCTCCTGTGGGACTCGATAGGCCAACGCCGCCTGGTGCCGTGGGTGAGCTGGATCGCGCTGATCTCCCTCTACGGCAGCGCCCTGCTGGTCCCGTCGGACGACGCCCAGGGGTTCATCCGCCTCGCCTTCGGGATCGGCTCGGCGGCGTACGTGCTGTTCTGGCCGCAACGGGCGCCACGCGGCGGCCGCCGGGGCCGGCGCTCACAGCGGGAGCAGGTCCGGGAACCCCTCATCAGCAGCTGACCGGGGCCGTCCGGCCTCACACCAGGGTCGTGATGCAGAACGGGTGCCCGGCGGGATCCAGCAGTACCCGCCATCGCTCCCCACCGGGCTGGAACCCGGGCTTGGCGGCGCCCAGTGCGAGCAGCCGCTTCTCGGCGACGTCGAGGTCGTCGACGCCCAGCTCGATGTGCGCCTGCTTCTCCTGTGCCGGGTCCGGCCAGGTGGGCGGGCGGTAGTCGGCGAGACGGTTGAAGCCGAGGCCGGTCGCTCCCTCCTTGCCGAGCAGGACGAAGTCATCGGTGGAGAAGAGGACCGACATGCCGAGCAACTCGCCGTAGAAGCGCGCCATTTCGGCGGGGTCGGCGCAGTCGAAGGTGACGGCGGCGTAGCGGAACGCGGGTGCGGAAGTGGTCTCCGAAGTCATGACAGGCACGCTAGGGCATGACCAGGACAGTTCCGGTCCTGGTCATGCCGGAGACATGCCAGACTTCGGCCGTGCTCGGCTCATCCGCCCGCCTGCTGCGGCTGCTCTCCCTGCTGTCCGCCCGCCCGTCCTGGACCTGCGCCGAACTGGCGGAGCGCATGGAGGTCACGGACCGTACGGTCCGCCGGGACGTGGCACGGCTGCGCGACCTCGGCTACTCCGTGGACTCCGGGGCCGGCCCCTGGGGCGGTTACCGCCTGCGCGCCGGATCCCGGGTGCCGCCGCTCATCCTCGACGACGAGGAAGCGCTGGCGGTGGCGGTCGGCCTGCGCGAGGCCGCCCTGAGCGACGCGCTCGGCGGCGACCAGGCGGCCCTCTCGGCCCTGCTGAAGCTGCGCCAGGTGCTGCCCCGGCGCATCGCGGACCGCCTCGGCGACCTGGACGACGCGTTCGTACGCCTCCCGGGGACGGCCGGGGCCGACGGCCCCCGGATCAGACCGGGCCTGCTGCTGGAACTGGCGGTCGCCTGCCGCCAAGGTGAACGTGCCCGGCTGTCCTACACGGACGGGGAGGGCAGGAGCACGGTCCGGGAGGTGGACCCCTACCGCCTCGTCCACACGGGCCGGCGCTGGTACTTCGTCGCTCGGGACGTGACCCGGGGCCAGTGGCGCACCTTCCGCGCCGACCGGGTCGACCGCCTCCGGCCCACCGGCCACCCGGCGGACCTCACCGACGCACCCGACCCGGCCCTCCTGGTCTCCCGCAACACCGCGAACGGCCCCTACCCCCTGTCCGCGACGATCCGCCTCCCCCTCCCCCTGGACCAGGCGCTACGCCTCGTCCCGCCCACGGTCGGCACCCACCGCCCCGACGGCGAGGACGCCACCCTGATCGACATCGGCGGCCCCGACCCGGACGGCCTCGCCCGCTACCTCCTCGGCCTGGGCACACCGCTGCGCGTGCTCACCCCGGACGCGGTACGCCAGGCCCTGGCTCGCCGCGCCCTGGAGCTCGCCGAGGAGAACGCGGGATGAACGCGCGCGCCAGGGCAGGCGGCGGTCGAGGGCCGGTGTCCGCCGGCCTCTCGCGGGCCGCGAGTCAGAGTCTGCGGAGACGGGACACGGCTCCGCAGACTCCGAAGGGTGTGCGTCAGAGCTTCTCAGGCGTCCGGATGCCCAGCAGGGCCATGCCCTGGTGCAGGGTGCGGGCCGTGATGTCGCAGAGGAACAGGCGGTTCTCCACCTGCGCCGGCGTCTCGGCCTTCAGGACCGGGCACTTGTCGTAGAAGGTCGTGTAGAAGGACGCCAGCTGGTAGAGGTACGCGGCCAGCTTGTGCGGGGCGTACTCCGCCGCCGCCTCCGCCACCGTCTGCGCGAAGGCGTCCACGTGCAGGCCCAGGGCGCGCTCGGCGTCGGCCAGTGCCAGCTCCGGGTGCGCGGCCGGGCGGGTCTCGCCGGCCTTGCGGAGGATGGACCGGATTCGGGCGTACGCGTACTGGAGGTAGACGGACGTGTCGCCGTTCAGCGAGACCATCTGGTCCAGGTCGAACTTGTAGTCGCGGTTCGCCGACGTCGACAGGTCCGCGTACTTCACCGCGCCGATGCCCACCTGGGCGCCCCGCTCGGCGATCTCCTCCTCGGAGAGGTCCTGGGCCTTCTCGCGTACGACGGCCGAGGCGCGGTCGATCGCCTCGTCGAGGAGGTCGACCAGGCGGACCGTCTCGCCCTCACGGGTCTTGAACGGCTTGCCGTCCTTGCCGAGGACCGTGCCGAAGGCCAGCTGCACCGCCGTGACGTCCTCGCCCAGCCAGCCGGCCCGCCGCGCCGTCTCGAAGACCATCCTGAAGTGCAGGGCCTGGCGGGCGTCCACCACGTACAGGAGCGTGTTCGCCTTGAGGTTGAAGACGCGGTCGCGGATCGCGGAGAGGTCGGTGGCCGCGTAGCCGAAGCCGCCGTCGGACTTCTGGACGATCAGCGGGACCGGGTTGCCGTCCGGGCCCTTGATGTCCTCGAAGAAGACGCAGAGGGCGCCCTCGCTGCGGACCGCCACGCCGGACTCCTCCAGGAGGCGGCAGGTCTCGGCCAGCATGTCGTTGTAACCGGACTCGCCGACGATGTCGGGGTCCCGGATCTCCATGTCCAGCTTCTCGAAGACGGAGAAGAAGTAGATCTTCGACTCGTCGACGAACTTCTGCCACATGGCGAGCGTGTGCGGGTCGCCGGCCTGGAGGTCGACCACCCGGCGGCGGGCGCGCGTCTTGAACTCGTCGTCGGAGTCGAATTTCTTCCGCGCGGCCTTGTAGAGACGGTCGAGGTTCGACATCGCCTCCTCGCCCGTCACCTGGGCTTCCTTGTGGTCCAGCTCGTGCGGGTGCTCGTCCAGGTACTGGATGAGCATGCCGAACTGGGTGCCCCAGTCGCCGATGTGGTGCCGGCGGACCACGTTCTCGCCGGTGAACTCAAGGAGCTGGACGACGGAGTCGCCGATCACGGCCGACCGCAGGTGACCGACGTGCATCTCCTTCGCCACGTTCGGCTGGGCGTAGTCGATCACCGTGGTGCCGGGGTGCTCGGCGTACGGCACACCGAGGCGGCCCGTCTCGTCCGCGTACCGCGCGGCCAGGTTCCCGGTGATCGCCCGGTCCGCGATCGTGATGTTCAGGAAGCCGGGGCCGGAGACCTCGACGTCCTTGATCAGCTCGTCACCCGTCACCACCTGGGAGACGACCTGCGCCGCCAGCTCCCGCGGGTTCGCCTTCGCCTTCTTGGCCAGCGCCAGGACGCCGTTGGCCTGGAAGTCGGCCCGGTCGCTTCGTCGCAGCAGCGGGTCCGCGCCGGCGGCCTCGGGCAGGGTGGCCGAGAGGGCGGACGCGAGGTGCTGCTGGACGGAGTCGCTGAGGGACGTGACCGAGGCCATAGGAAGGGGTGCCGTTCTCCTCGTGGGGATGGATAGACCCAGCCAGTATCCCACGGCGGGTAAAGCCGTTTTCGCGGGCGCGAGCCGGTCTGTGAGAATGGGGTGTCACCCCGATCAGACGGAGTGCCACCCCGTTCAGAAAGAAGGACGTGCCGATCGTGGCTCAGAGCACCGAGACCACCGACTGGGTCTCCCGTTTCGCGGATGAGGTCATCGAGGAATCGGAGCGCCGGGCCCCGGGCAAACCGGTCGTCGTCGCGTCCGGTCTCTCCCCCTCCGGCCCGATCCACCTGGGCAACCTCCGCGAGGTCATGACCCCGCACCTGGTCGCCGACGAGATCCGCCGCCGCGGGTACCAGGTCCGGCACCTGATCTCCTGGGACGACTACGACCGCTACCGGAAGGTGCCGGCGGGCGTCGCGGGGATCGACGAGTCCTGGGCCGAGCACATCGGCAAGCCGCTGACCTCGGTGCCGGCGCCGAAGGGGTCGTCGTACGCGAACTGGGCCGAGCACTTCAAGGCCGCGATGATCGCCTCGCTGGCCGAGCTGGGTGTCGAGTTCGACGGGATCAGCCAGACCGCGCAGTACACCTCCGGCGCCTACCGCGAGCAGATCCTGCACGCCATGAAGCACCGTGGGGACATCGATGCGATCCTCGCCCAGTACCGCACGAAGAAGGCCCCGAAGAAGCAGCAGCAGAAGGCCGTCGACGAGGCCGAGCTGGAGGCCGAGGAGGGCTCGGGCGCGGCGAGCGAGGACGACGGCTCGTCCGGCTCCGCCGGGTACTTCCCGTACAAGCCGTACTGCGGCAGCTGCGACAAGGACCTGACGACCGTCACCTCCTACGACGACGACAGCACCGAGCTGTCGTACACGTGCACCGCGTGCGGCTTCACCGAGACCGTCCGGCTGAGCGAGTTCAACCGCGGCAAGCTGGTCTGGAAGGTCGACTGGCCGATGCGCTGGGCGTACGAGGGCGTGATCTTCGAGCCGAGCGGTGTGGACCACTCGTCGCCGGGGTCGTCGTTCCAGGTCGGCGGGCAGATCGTCGGGATCTTCGGCGGCAGGCAGCCCATCGGGCCCATGTACGCCTTCGTGGGCATCTCCGGCATGGCGAAGATGTCCTCGTCGCGCGGCGGCGTGCCGACCCCCGGCGACGCGCTGAAGATCATGGAGCCGCAGATCCTGCGCTGGCTCTACGCCCGCCGCCGGCCCAACCAGTCCTTCAAGATCGCCTTCGACCAGGAGATCCAGCGGCTCTACGACGAGTGGGACAAGCTCGCCGGGAAGGTCGCCGACGGCTCCGCGCTGCCGGCCGACGTCGCCGCGTACACCCGCGCGGTCGGTACGGCCGCCGGTGAGCTGCCGAAGACGCCGCGCCCGCTGCCGTACCGCACGCTCGCGTCCGTCGCGGACATCACCGCCGGCCACGAGGACCAGGCGCTGCGGATCCTGTCCGAGCTGGACCCGGAGCAGCCGCTGGCCTCCCTGGACGAGGCACGGCCCCGGTACGACAGGGCGGAGGCCTGGATCAACACGCACGTGCCCGCCGACCAGCGGACCATCGTGCGCGACGAGCCCGACGCCGAGCTGCTGAAGTCCCTCGACGAGGCCTCCCAGCAGTCGGTACGGCTGCTGCTCGACGGGCTCGCCGAGCACTGGTCGCTCGACGGCCTGACCCACCTCGTGTACGGCGTGCCGAAGGTGCAGGCCGGGTTCTCGGCCGACGCCACGCCCAAGGAGCTGCCGCCGGAGATCAAGACGGCCCAGCGGTCGTTCTTCGCCCTGCTGTACCACCTGCTGGTCGGCCGGGACACGGGACCGCGACTGCCCACGCTGCTGCTGGCGGTGGGGCAGGACCGGGTGCGGCGCCTGCTCGGCGAGTAAGCGGTGACGAAAGGGGGCCCTCGGCGGAGGGCCCCCTTTTTCATGCGACTTCTCTATGCGATGTGGTTCTCTTCGAGTTCCGCGTTGAAGCGGTTGGTGAATCGTTTGACCATGCGGTCGGCGTCGCGTGCGGGGAGCTTGAGGCTGTACGTCGCCTCCACGGCCTCGCTGAACTGGTGCGGGGTGGGGAAGCTGCCGTCGATCGACTGGCGGAAGACCTGGTAGTAGGCCTCCTCGTCCGGCTCCGGGGAGCCGCCGCCCTCGCCCAGCTCGCGGGTGCGGTTGGGGCCCACCGGGATGGGGAAGCTCCCGGTCTCCTCCGGGGAGGGCTGCTGGAACTGCTCCGGGGGCTGCTCCTCGTACCACTCCCCGTACTGCTCCTCGGGGGCGTACTGGGGCTCCTGCATCATCGGGTCGTAGGTGGGGTCGTAGCCGCCGTGGTACTCGATCTGGCGCTGGGCCTGGAACCAGGGGCTCTCTTCGTCGACCGGGGCGTCTTCCGGCTGCCCGGGATTCTGGCCGGGCAACTGCGGGCGCTGCTCGCTGTGAGCCGCCGCCGCGCCCACCCGTGCCGCCCCAGCGGCACGACTGCCCGCGGCTGCCGGAACGAGGGCCGGCTCGATGCCCGCCGCCGCCAGGCCCGCGGGTGCCGTTTCCGCCAGGGGGACGCCGTAGCGGGCCAGGCGGAGGGGCATCAGGGACTCCACCGGGGCCTTCCTGCGCCAGGCCCGGCCGAAGCGGGAGCGGAGCCGGGCCTGGTAGACGAGGCGCTCCTGCTCCAGCTTGATCACCTGGTCGTAGGAGCGCAGCTCCCACAGCTTCATCCGGCGCCAGAGCAGGAACGTGGGGACCGGGGAGAGGAGCCAGCGGGTGAGGCGGACCCCCTCCATGTGCTTGTCGGCGGTGATGTCGGCTATGCGGCCGATCGCGTGCCGGGCCGCCTCCACCGCGACCACGAACAGCACCGGGATCACCGCGTGCATGCCGACACCCAGCGGGTCCGGCCAGGCGGCGGCGCCGTTGAACGCGATCGTCGCCGCCGTCAGCAGCCACGCCGTCTGGCGCAGCAGCGGGAAGGGGATGCGGATCCAGGTCAGCAGCAGGTCCAGGGACAGGAGGACACAGATGCCTGCGTCGATGCCGATCGGGAAGACATAGGAGAAGTTCCCGAAGCCCTTCTTGATGGCCAGCGCTCGGACGGCCGCGTAGGAACCGGCGAAGCCGATGCCGGCGATGATCAAGGCGCCGGTCACGACCACGCCGATGAGAACGCGGTGCATCCGAGTCAGCTGCAGTGGCGCGGCCACTCGTACTCCCCTCCCCTTGCCTGTTGTTGCGCGCAACAGGGTGGCACACGCGTACGGCGAACGTCGTACCGGTCGGGGCTTCGGGCCTTCGCTCAGTCCTTCTTCGCGGCCGACTTGGACGGAGAAGCGCTGGAAGAGGACGACTTGGACGGCGACGCGGAAGGGGACTTCGACGACGGCTGGGACGGGGAGGCCGACGACTTCGAGGACGAACCGTCCGAGGCGGAACCCTCGTTGGCGGACGACACCGAGCCGACCGCCTCCTTGATCGCCGCCTGCGCGGCCTTCGTCATCTCGTCCGCGTCCGGGGTCTTCTCGCCCGCGAGACCGGCGCCGTTGTAGTCGAGCGTGACGACCACGTTCTCGACCCGCGCGACCACCGTCTGCTGCTTGAAGAGACCCTCCTTCTTCTTCAGGTCGTAGCGCACGGCCGTCGCCTCCGCGCCCGTGCCGGACAGCGGGATCTCCTTGGTGTTCTTCGCGCCGTCCACGCCCTCGGCGTCCTTGACCTGCCGGCCGAAGTACGTGTGGGCCTGCGCGTCACCGGCGCCGCGCGCGGCGTCCGAGTCGAAGCGGAGCAGGGAGATGTTCAGCCAGCGGAACTGCGAGCCCTTCACGCCGTTGTTGTCCAGGCTGCTCCAGGAGCAGGAGGCACGCGACGACGGATCGTCCGAACTGCCCTTCTTGCCGGACGAGGCGCCCTTCGGCACCAGATCCGCGAGGGTCTTCTTCGACAGCACCGCGCACGCGTCGGGAAGCTTCTTGTACGCCGCCGCCTGCACGGTCGGGGAGGCGCTCGCCGACGGCGTCGCGCTGCCGCCCGCGGACTGCCGCGCACCGCTGCCGGCGCCCTTGTCCTTGGAGTCGCCCGAGCCCGACGAACAGGCGGCGGTGATCAGCACCGCGGGCACGGCTGCCGCGCAGAGAAGAACTCGGCGAAGGTGCTTGGCTCGCTGGTGACGCTGGGCACGGTCGTCTCGCTGGGCTGCTCGCTGCATGGTTCCTTCACTCATGACGCTCGGTGGTCGTGCGGGTTCCTGCGGGGCCACGGTACGCGGTGAAGGAGCTGCGCGGTTTGCGTCCGGGTGTTTCGCGGGCGGCGGGGCGAGCGGCGCCGGGGACCGTCATCCGCCCAGCGCGTCGGCCAGTTGAGAGGCCAGATTACGGGCCCTGTCCTGCATTTCCTTGCTGTCGGGGACCGTTCCGGTGGCCGTCGGCTGCTCCTCGTACTGGAGGGTGACGATGACGTTGGACGTGCGGAACACCACAGTCACCGTCCGCTGCTGGGCGGTCGAACCGGACGAGTCGAGCTGGTCGTCCAGATACGCCTCGTCACCGAGATCGGTCAGCACCCGCGGCTGCAGATCGGCCGCGGAGGCGGAGTCGGAGGGCGAGGAACCGGTGGCTGAGGAGCCGGAGGGGGAGCCGGAGGGAGAGACGGCACCGCTCGCCGAGGACGAGGACGAGGAGGAGGGTGCGGGGGAGGACGCGGGGGCGCCGCCGGACCTGGACGTGGACGGCGAGGTCGTGGGCGTCCCGCCCGCCGCCGGGGTGCTGCCCGGCTCGGGGAGGTCGGCGGCCGTCTCCTTGTCCTCGAACAGCTGCTGCGCCTGGTCGTCGTCGCTGACCGCGTTGTCGTACGACACCACGCGCTCGAAGTCGACCGAGAGGCGGTCGGTGGCGTTCGCGGACTCCACCTTCCAGTGGCAGCCGACCTTGCGGTCCGTGTCGTAGGTGAGCTCGGCCTCGCCCTGGTAGGCCTTGTCCCGCTGGACGGGGTCGGTGGTCTGCTTGATACCGGGCAGCAGTGAGTCCAGGGCGTCGTGGCCGACCGCGCCGCAGGGTTCGGGGAGCGTGCGGTACTTGCCGGGCTGGGCGGCCGTCGTGGCGGTGCCGGCGTCGCCCGGGTTGGCGTTGTCCGTGGGGCTGTCGCCGCCCGAGCCGCTCGTGCAGCCGGCCAGCAGCGCCACGAGGAGGGCGGCTGTGCCGGATACGTACGCCTTCCGCTGCACGGTCGGGCTCCTCTCGGGTGTGCGCTCGCTCGGTGCTCCAGTGTCCCCGCTGGTTATTCGCTTGCCGCAGCGGGGCGCCCCCTGGAGACAATGTGTATCGCACGCACTGCCGTGGCCGCCGGTCCCTTGTCCTTTTTCACCGACCTTGGCGCCTCTTTTGACTTTTGCTGCCTATAAGACTTGTGTAAGCCTTTGTTGTCGTTTTCGGGGGAATGAGGAACGTATGTCGTACGTGGAGATACCGGGCGCGAAGGTCCCGATCCGGATGTGGACGGACCCCGCGACGGTCGAGGACGTGGCTCTGCACCAGCTCCAGAACGTGGCGACCCTGCCGTGGATCAAGGGCCTGGCCGTGATGCCGGACGTGCACTACGGCAAGGGCGCGACGGTCGGCTCGGTCATCGCGATGCAGGGCGCGGTGTGTCCGGCGGCGGTCGGCGTGGACATCGGGTGCGGGATGTCGGCGGTGAAGACGTCGCTGACGGCCCATGACCTGCCGGGGGATCTGTCGCGGCTGCGGTCGAAGATCGAGCAGGCGATTCCGGTGGGGCGGGGGATGCACGAGGATCCCGTGGAGCCGGGGGACTTCCATGGGCTCGCCACGGCCGGGTGGGCGGACTTCTGGGGGCGGTTCGACGGGGTGGCGGAATCGGTCAGGTTCCGTTTCGAGCGCGCCTCGAAGCAGATGGGGACGCTGGGGAGCGGCAACCACTTCATCGAGGTCTGCACGGACACGACCGGTGCCGTCTGGCTGATGCTCCACTCCGGCTCCCGCAACATCGGCAAGGAACTCGCCGAGCACCACATCGGCGTGGCCCAGAAGCTCCCGCACAACCAGGGCCTGGTCGACCGTGACCTGGCGGTCTTCGTCTCGGACACCCCGCAGATGGCGGCCTACCGCAACGACCTGTTCTGGGCGCAGGAGTACGCCAAGTACAACCGCACGCTGATGATGGCGCTGCTGAAGGACGTGATCCGCAAGGAGTTCAAGAAGGTCAAGCCGGTCTTCGAGCCGGAGATCTCCTGCCACCACAACTACGTGGCGCAGGAGCGGTACGACGGCATGGACCTGCTCGTGACCCGTAAGGGCGCGATCCGGGCCGGCTCGGGCGAGTACGGGATCATCCCGGGCTCGATGGGCACGGGCTCGTACATCGTGAAGGGCCTCGGCAACGACAAGGCCTTCAACTCGGCCTCGCACGGCGCCGGCCGGCGGATGAGCCGTAACGCGGCGAAGAAGCGCTTCTCGACCAGGGACCTGGAGGAGCAGACCCGGGGCGTGGAGTGCCGCAAGGACTCCGGCGTGGTGGACGAGATCCCGGGCGCCTACAAGTCGATCGACCAGGTCATCGACCAGCAGCGCGACTTGGTGGAGGTCGTCGCGAAGCTGAAGCAGGTCGTCTGCGTCAAGGGCTGACGGTGCGGGGCCCCCGGTCGCGGGAGCTCCGCCCTTCGGGTCAGTGACCGGCGCAGGCGCCCGGGCGGCGGGAACGCGAGTGGCTCATCGGCCCTTCCCGTCTTCGTCGGACATGTCTTCCCTGAACATCGCGATCAGGCCTTGGGCTGTGTCGATCCGGAGGATTTCGGCACCGTCACGAGCGGCCTCGGTGCTGCGGGGGAACATGGCCTCCTCGTACTCGGTGAGCGCGGCCTCGGTGTCGCCGGGGTGCGCGGCGAGGGCCCTGCCGAGTTCGGCGCCGTCGAGCATGGCCAGGTTGGCGCCCTCGCCCTTGGTGACCGAGAGGTGGGCGGCGTCGCCGAGCAGGGTCACCCCCGGCACCCGGTCCCAGCGGTGCCCGGTCGGCAGGGCGTGGTAGGGGCGCGGGACGGGCACGGTGTCGCTGTCGGTGATCAGAGTGGTGAGCTCCGGTGCCCAGCCGTCGAACTCCCCTGCGATCAGCCTGAGCGAGGCGGCGGCATCGGTGAAATCGATGGCGGCGAACCAGTCCTGCGGCTTCTCCAGCGCCACGTAGGCGTGCAGGGTGTCGCCGCTTTCCCGGTGCGCGAAGATCTGCCTGCCCGGCGCGGGCGCGATCATCGCCCCGCCGCCGACCGCCTTCGCGGCGGCAGGGTGCCGCGTGTCGGCGTCGAACAGGTAGGTCTCGACGAACGACGTGCCGGTGTACTCGGGTACCGCGTCGGAGAGCAGCGGCCGGACCCGTGACCACGCGCCGTCCGCGCCGACCAGCAGGCCGGCGACGACGGTGCCGCCGTCGGCGAACGTCACCTCGTGGCGGCCCTCGCCGAGGGCACGGACGCTGCTGACCTTGTGTCCCCACCGGACGGTGCCGGCCGGGAGCGAGTCGAGCAGGATCCGTCGGAGCTCGCCGCGCCGCACCTCGGGGCGTCCGCCCGTGCCGTCGTCGGCCCGGTCGAGCAGGACGGTGCCGTCCGGGTCGATGACCCGCATCGCCTGGCGGCCCTCCAGGACGATGGCGTGGAACTCGTCCATCAGGTCGGCCGCCTTGAGGGCGAGCTGACCGTTGTAGTCGTGGATGTCGAGCAGCCCGCCCTGCGTGCGCGCCGTCGGGGAGGACTCGGCCTCGTAGACCGTGGCCTGGATGCCGTGGACGTGCAGGACACGGGCCAGCGTGAGTCCGCCGAGTCCGGCGCCGATGATCGTGACGCGGGTGTGCATGGTGACTCCTCGGGATCGGGGCCGCCCGGTGAGCTCCGGCCGGCCGTCTCTCCGAAGGTGTCAGCCCACGCCGACAAGCCGGCGACACCGGACCGATGGCCCCCCGACAGCTGACCGACACCGCCGCCGCGCCCCTCCCCGGACGGCCTCGGTCATCGGGCGTGCCGTACGGCGTAGATCATCACGAACGCCACGATGTGGATGCCGAAGAGGAAGTAGCCCAGGAAGTACCAGACCTTGCGTTCGTCCTTGGTCTCCTGGGCCAGACGAGCCCTCTCCAGGGAGTCGGGGCTCTCGGGGGATTCGGGCATCACAGTTCCCGGTGGACCTTGGTGTTGGACGCCTGGGCGCGGGGGCGGAGGACCAGGAGGTCGACGTTGACGTGGCTGGGGCGGGTGACCGCCCAGGTGATGGTCTCGGCCACGTCGTCCGCGGTGAGGGGCTCGGCGACGCCCTGGTAGACCTTCTCCGCCCGCTCCTTGTCGCCGGCGAAGCGGGTCAGGGCGAACTCCTCCGTCTTGACCATGCCGGGCGCGATCTCGATGACGCGGACCGGCTGGCCGACGATCTCCAGGCGGAGGGTCTCGGCGAGGACGTGCGCGCCGTGCTTGGCGGCGACATAGCCGGCGCCGCCCTCGTACGTGCTGAGCCCGGCGGTGGAGGACACGACGACGACCACGCCGTCGCCGCTCGCCACCAGCTTCGGCAGCAGGGCCTGGGTGAGGTTCAGGGTGCCGATGACGTTCGTCTCGTACATCGTGCGCCAGTCCGCCGGGTCGCCGGTGGCCACCGGGTCCGCGCCGAGGGCGCCGCCCGCGTTGTTGACCAGGACGCCGATCGTCTGGAACGCCGTGGCGAACTCGTCGACGGCCGCGCGGTCGGTGACGTCCAGCTGGTAGGCCACGGCCGAGTGGCCCGCCTTGGTCAGCTCCTCCGCCAGCGCCTCGATACGGTCCTTGCGGCGGGCGGTGAGGACGACGCGGTAGCCGGCCTCCGCGAGCTGCCGGGCCGTGGCGGCGCCGATACCGCTGCTCGCCCCGGTGACGACGGCGATGCGGGAGGCGGGGGTCATGGGCAGCTCCTGTGATCCGGTGGCGCGAACGGTACGGCTCAGCCCAGCGTAAGTGAGGCTCAACCGCCGTTCCTCGGCGCCCACATGATCACGGCCATGCCGGCGAGGCAGATCAGCGCGCCGGTGATGTCGTAGCGGTCGGGGCGGTAGCCGTCGGCGACGACGCCCCACAGGAGCGAGCCCGCCACGAAGATCCCGCCGTACGCCGCCAGGATGCGGCCGAAGTGGGCGTCCGGCTGGAAGGTGGCGACGAAGCCGTACGCGCCGAGTGCCAGGACGCCGCCGGTCATCCACAGCCAGCCACGGTGCTCGCGCACGCCCTGCCAGATCAGCCAGGCGCCGCCGATCTCGAAGAGGGCGGCGACGACGAAGAGGGCGGCGGAGCGGAGGATCGACATGCGCAGCAGCTTCGCATGCGGGGCTGCCGGGGCTCAGGCGGTGTCCTCGGCGTCGTAGCGTTCGCGGGCCGCTCGTACCTCCTCGAAGTGGGTCTCCGCCCAGTCCTTCACGGCTGTCAGCAGGCCGGCGAGGCTGGTGCCGAGCGGGGTGAGTTCGTAGTCGACGCGGACCGGGACGGACGGGGTGACCGCGCGGTCGATGATGCCGTCCCGTTCGAGGCTGCGCAGGGTCTGGGTGAGCATCTTGGGGCTGACGCCCGGGATCCTGCGGCCGAGGTCGCTGTAGCGAAGGGATCCGCTGGACAGGGCGGCGATGACCAGACCGACCCACTTGTCGCTGAGGCGGCCGAGCAGCTGGTGGCTCGGGCAGCTGCGGAGGAAGGCGTCGTACTCGATCCGTGCCTGTTCGCGGCGCTCGGCCGCGGTCATGGTCGCCATGGGCTCTCCTTCGGGTCACCAACGCACTCACAGGTAACTACTTACTGAGAGATAGTACCTCTCCTAGGGTTGGTGCTGCGGGCGGGGAAACCGCCGCGAAGGGCATCAAACACCTTGTGGATCAGGAGAGTTGACATGCGTGCTGTGGTGGTGCGGACGTTCGGCGGGCCGGAGGTCGTGGAGGTCGCGGACGTGGCGGTGCCCGAGCCGGGGGCGGGGCAGGTGCGGATCAAGGTCGCGGCCGGTGCGCTGAACCCGGTGGACGCGGCCGTGCGGGCCGGCTTCTTCGGCGGGCCCGACCGGACGCTGGGGCTCGGCTGGGACGTGGCCGGCACGGTGGACGCGGTGGGGGTGGCCGCCGCCTGGCAGGTCGGTGACCCGGTGGTGGCGCTGGTGCCGGGGGTGGCCGACCCGCTGGGGGCGCACGCCGAGTACGTCGTCGTGGACGCGGACGCCGTGGCCAAGGCGCCGGCCTCGGTGGACCCGGTGCACGCGGGCACCCTGCCGCTGAACGGGCTGACCGCGCTGCAGGCCCTGGACCTGCTGGAGCTCGCGCCGGGCGGGTCCCTGCTGGTGACCGGTGCGGCGGGCGCGGTCGGCGGGTTCGCCGTGCAGCTGGCCGCCCGTCGGGGGATCGAGGTCACCGGGCAGGCCCGTGCGGGCGACGAGGAACTGGTGCGCTCGCTGGGTGCCGCGCACTTCACGGTCGACGGGGTCGAGCCCGGCGGTGTGGACGCGGTGCTGGACGCGGCGGTGCTCGGTGAGCCGGCCCTGGAGTGGGTGCGGGACGGGGGTGTGTACGTCGGGGTCCGGCCGGGCGCCCACCCCGGTCCGGTGCGCGGGGTGCGCACCGACGCGGTGGGGGTCCGCCCGGACGGGGTGCAGCTGGCGGAGCTGGTCCGGCTGGTGGACGAGGGGGTGCTGACCCTGCGGGTGGCGGAGACCTATGCCTTGGACGACGCGGCCAAGGCGCATGCCCGGCTGGCCGGGGGCGGGGTGCGGGGCCGGTTGGTGCTGGTGCCCTGAGGGCTCCGGGCCGGTGGAATAACGCGCCCGGGGGGACTGTTCGACGAGCGTAGTTGAATAGTCAACAACCTGGAGGATGAAGACCATGCAGTTCGGGATCTTCACGGTCGGCGACGTCACGCCGGACCCCACCACGGGGCGTGCGCCGACCGAGGCGGAGCGCATCAAGGCCATGGTCGCCATCGCGCTGAAGGCCGAGGAGGTCGGCCTGGACGTCTTCGCCACCGGTGAGCACCACAACCCGCCGTTCGTGCCGTCGTCCCCGACCACGATGCTCGGCTACATCGCGGCGCGGACGGAGAGGCTGATCCTCTCCACCTCCACCACCCTGATCACCACCAACGACCCGGTGAAGATCGCGGAGGACTTCGCGATGCTCCAGCACCTGGCCGACGGGCGCGTGGACCTGATGACGGGCCGCGGCAACACCGGGCCGGTCTACCCCTGGTTCGGCCAGGACATCCGGCAGGGCATCAGCCTCGCCATCGAGAACTACGCGCTGCTGCGCCGGCTGTGGCGCGAGGACGTCGTGGACTGGGAGGGGAAGTTCCGCACGCCGCTGCAGGGCTTCACCTCCACCCCGCGCCCGCTGGACGGCGTACCGCCCTTCGTCTGGCACGGGTCGATCCGCTCCCCGGAGATCGCCGAGCAGGCGGCCTACTACGGCGACGGCTTCTTCCACAACAACATCTTCTGGCCGGCCGACCACACCAGGCGGATGGTCGAGCTGTACCGGACCCGGTACGCCCACTACGGGCACGGCACGCCCGAACAGGCGATCGTCGGACTGGGCGGCCAGGTGTTCATGCGGAGGAACTCGCAGGACGCCGTGCGCGAGTTCCGGCCGTACTTCGACAACGCGCCGGTCTACGGCCACGGGCCCTCGCTGGAGGAGTTCACCGAGCAGACCCCGCTGACCGTCGGCTCCCCGCAGCAGGTCATCGACAGGACGCTGTCCTTCCGCGAGTACGCCGGTGACTACCAGCGCCAGCTGTTCCTGATGGACCACGCGGGGCTGCCGCTGAAGACCGTGCTGGAGCAGCTCGACCTGCTCGGCGAGGAGGTCGTACCGGTGCTGCGCGAGGAGTTCGCGAACGGCCGTCCGGCGGACGTGCCCGAGGCGCCCACCCACGCTTCCCTGAAGGCGTCCCAGGAGGTGACCGCCGTATGAAGCTCGTCGTCGTGTCCGCGGGACTGGGCGTCCCGTCCTCCACCCGGCTGCTGGCCGACCGGCTGGCCGCCGCGGTGGACCGGCGGACGCCGGCCGGCATCCAGGTGGTCGAGCTGCGGGACCTCGCGGTGCAGATCGCGCACGCCTTCACCAACGGGTTCCCGGGCGGGGCGCTCGCCGCCGCGCAGGACGCGGTGGCGGGGGCCGACGGGCTGATCGTGGTCACCCCGGTGTTCTCCGCCTCGTACAGCGGGCTGTTCAAGTCGTTCTTCGACGTCCTCGACAAGGACGCGCTGGTGGGCAAGCCGGTGCTGATCGCCGCCACCGGCGGTACGGCCCGCCACTCGCTGGTGCTGGAGCACGCCCTGCGGCCGCTCTTCGCCCACCTGCGGGCCGTCGTCGTGCCGACCGGTGTCTACGCCGCGTCCGAGGACTGGGGCGAGCAGGGGCTCGCGGGGCGGATCGAGCGCGCGGCCGGGGAGCTGGCCGCCCTGCTGGCCGGGCCGTCGGCGACCGGGGCGGACACCCCCGGCCGGTTCGAGGTCGTGCCCTTCGAGGAGCAGCTCGCGGCACTCGGTGAGAAGACGGTAGAACCCGGGGCCGGGTTGCCCCTGTGACGGTGAGAGGCGGGTAAAAAGGGTGATCGTAGGTCCGCCCGCCCCGGCCGAACCGCCGGACCCCTTGGCAAACTGGGGGCGTGTCCCAGACTGTGCTGCTCGCTGAAGACGACCGTGCCATCCGCCACGCCCTGGAGCGTGCCCTGACCCTGGAAGGGTACGAGGTGACGGCGGTGGCCGACGGCGTCGAGGCGCTGGCACAGGCCCACAAGACCCCGCCGGACGTCCTCGTGCTCGACGTGATGATGCCGGGCATCGACGGGCTCCAGGTGTGCCGGGTGCTGCGCGCCGAGGGCAACCGCACGCCGATCCTCATGCTCACCGCCCTCGTCGAGACCGCCGACCGCATCGCGGGTCTGGACGCCGGCGCCGACGACTACGTGGTCAAGCCCTTCGACGTCGAGGAGGTCTTCGCCCGGCTGCGCGCCCTGCTGCGCCGGACCAGCCCGGTGCCCGCCGGCGGCAACGGCGGCGCGGGCGGCGCCGAGGCCGGCGGCCGGGACGCCCAGCTGCCCGACCGGCAGGTGGAGGCCGCCGGCATCCGCATGGACCTCCAGGCCCGCCGGGCCTGGCGCGGCAAGCGCGAGCTGGAGCTGACCCGCACCGAGTTCGAGCTGCTGGAACTGCTCGTGCGCAACGCCGGCATCGTCCTCGACCACTCGACGATCTACGACCGGATCTGGGGCTACGACTTCGGGCCCGGCTCCAAGAACCTCGCCGTCTACGTCGGCTATCTGCGCCGCAAGCTGGACGAGCCGGGCGCCCCGCAGCTGATCCACACCGTGCGGGGCGTGGGTTACGTGCTCCGGGAGGACTAGGTGGGCCGGCTGCGGCGGCTGCTGGCCCCGGGCCGGCCCAAGCTGGTGTCCCTGCGCACCACGTTCGCCGTCTCCTTCGCGGCGGTCACCGCCGCCGTCACCATCCTCGTCGGCATCCTGTCGTACGGCTCCGCCGCGCGGCTGGTCCGGGTCGACCAGCAGTCGGTGTTCAGCCAGGTCGTGCAGGACGTGCGGGACGAGGTGCGGCAGCACGAGATGGTCCCCGAGGACTTCTCCTCCTCCCGTCCCGGGCACGACCTGGTCCGGCCCGCCCGCACCGATGTGCAGGTGCTCGGCGCCCAGGGCCAGATCGTCGACCACGGCAACCCGAGCCTGCCCGTCACCTCCCGCGACAAGGCCATGGCGCTCGCGGTGACGGCCGGGAAGGTGGTCGAGCACAAGGACGTCCTCGTGGACACGGATCTGTTCCGCGTCGCCACGATCTCGCTCGGCGACGGGCGGGGCGCGGTGCAGGTCGCGCAGGAGTTCAGCGACACCGAGGACCTGCTGCGGGCGCTGCAGCAGCGCACGCTGATCCTGATGGCGGCGGTCGTGGTGGCGGCCGGCCTGTTCGGCTGGTGGCTGGCCCGCCGGATCACCCGGCGCCTGGTGGTCCTCACCTCCGCGGCGGAGGACGTGGCCCGCACCCGCCAGCTGGGCATCGAGGTGCCGGTGGCGGGCCTGGACGAGGTGGGCCGGCTGGGGCGTGCCTTCGACCGGATGCTGGGCCGGCTCGCCCAGTCCGAGGAGGACCAGCGGCGGCTGGTGCAGGACGCGGGCCACGAGCTGCGCACCCCGCTGACGTCGCTGCGTACGAACATCTCGCTGCTCCGCCGGATCGACGAGCTGCCCCCCGACACGCGGGAGGAGCTGGTCGCCGACCTCGGCCAGGAGGCGCGGGAACTGACCGACCTGGTCAACGAGCTGGTCGACCTGGCCGCCGGGCAGTCCGACACCGAGCCGCCGCAGCGGGTGGACATCGCCGACATCGCCGAGGACGTCGTGGGGCTGGCCAAGCGCCGTACCGGGCGGGAGATCGTGCTGCGCGCGAGCGGCGACACGACGACCGACGGGCGGCCCGGGATGCTGCAGCGGGCCATGTCCAACCTGGTGGAGAACGCGGCCAAGTTCGACCGCGCCGGGAAGGCGCCCATCGAGGTCGTCATCACCGGGCCGGGCCGGCCGGGGACCGTGCGGGTGGAGGTGCGGGACCGGGGACCCGGGATCGCCGAGGGCGACCTGATCCGGATCTTCGACCGCTTCTACCGCGCCGCCGACGCGAGGTCCCTGCCGGGGTCGGGGCTGGGGTTGTCCATCGTGCGGGAGGTCGCCATGGCGCATGGCGGAGCGCCGTTCGCCTTCCGGCGGGAGGGGGGCGGAGCGGTGATCGGGTTCACGGTGGGCGGCTGAGCCCCCTGGGGAGCCGCAGCCGCCGCACCACCGTCGCACCGTAGCCTGCCGCACGAGCTCTGGACGAGCTCGGCACGAGCCTGCCGCACGCCGTCCTACGGCCGGCGGCCGCCCAGACCCGGCAGCTCCAGGAAGCCCTCCGCCCGGGCGCTCGCCAGGCCGATCCTCGGGATGTCGCTGCTCTTGGCGAACAGCAGGAAGCGGGGTTCCCAGACGGGGCGGTACTTGGCGTTGGCCCGGTAGAGGGACTCGATCTGCCACCAGCGGGAGAAGAAGGTCAGGGTGGAGCGCCACAGGCGCAGGACGGGGCCCGCGCCGAGGCGGGCGCCGCGTTCGAAGACCGAGCGGAACATCGCGAAGTTCAGCGACACCCGCTTGATGCCCAGCTCCTTCGCCTGCAGCAGGAGTTCCACGACCATGTACTCCATCAGGCCGTTCTCGCAGTCGCGGTCGCGGCGCATCAGGTCCAGGGACAGGCCGTGCTCGCCCCACGGGACGAAGCTGAGCAGGGCACGCGGCTCGTCGTCCGCGTCGCGGCACTCCAGCATCACGCAGCGGCCGTCCGCCGGGTCGCCGAGGCGGCCGAGGGCCATGGAGAAGCCGCGCTCGGTGGCGCCGTCGCGCCAGCGGTCGGCGCGGTCGATGAGGAGGGCCAGCTCGTCGGCGGGGATGTCCTCGTGGCGGCGGATGCGGACCGTGTACCCGGCCCGCTTGACCCGGTTGTGGGCCTGGCGGACCACGCGCATGGCACGGCCGTCGAGGGTGAATTCGGAGATGTCCACGATCGCCTCGTCGCCGAGTTCGAGCGCGTCCAGGCCGTGCCGGGCGTAGATCGTGCCGGCCTCCTCGCTCGCGCCCATGACGGCCGGGGTCCAGGCGTGCCGGCGGGCCTCGCTGAGCCACGCGTCGATGGCGCCGGGCCACGCCTCGGGGTCGCCGATCGGATCCCCGGAGGCGAGGGAGACCGCGCCGACGACACGGTAGGTCACGGCGGCCTTGCCGGTGGGGGAGAAGATGGCGGCCTTGTCGCGGCGCAGCGCGAAATAGCCGAGGGAGTCACGGGCGCCGTGCTTGTCGAGCAGCGCGCGCAGCTTCTCCTCGTCGTCCGAGGTGAGGAGCCGGCGGCCGCGCGGGGAGCGGAAGCAGGCGTACAGGACCATGCAGAAGGCCGCGGCGAGCAGGATGTTGATGATGATGTCGGCCCAGCGGGGCGCGTGCACGGAGTCGACCCGGTCGGCGAGCGGGCCGACGCTGATGCCGCGCAGCAGGGTGTAGGCCAGCTCGTCGAACAGGGTGGCGCCGGTCAGCGTGTTGGTGGCGTGCACGAGCAGGGTGCCGAGTCCGCCGGTCACCAGGATTCCGCCGGCGCCGACGGCCAGTGCCAGCTTCGGGTTGGACGGGTCGCCGACGGCGTTGAACTCCCGGCGGCCGATCAGCAGCGCGGCCACGAAGAGGCCGGTGAGGGCGGTGGAGACCCAGTTGAAGACGTGGTCGCGGAACGGGTGCTGGGTGAGGGCGAGGACGTAGAGCGCGAACAGCGGGCCGGCGAGCAGTATGTTGACCACCCACCCGGCCCGCTTCCCGCGCCGCATCACCAGCGCCAGGAAGATCGCCGCCGCGGCCGAGGCGAGGCCGGCGGTGGCCAGGTACGGGGTGAAGAACTGGCCGGAGTGGTGGGCGTGCGCGTGCACATGGCGGGCGGTGAAGAGCTTGCCGTCGTTGTGTTCCTCCACCTCTTTGCGGAACGGCAGCGACATCACCGCGATGATGTTGAAGACGGCGATCAGCCGCAGGTACCACACGGTGGCCGAGGCGGCTCCCGCGCGCAGCCGGGGGCTGGGGACGGGCATCCGGAACTCGCGGCGTGTACCGCGCTGACCGGGGATCTTCGCGGCGGTCAGGGTCGACTGCTGAGCGGGCATGGTGACTGGTCACCTTGGGTGGGAAGGGACGGGACGGATGATCACCCTACAGCTCGTAGGGCGGTGTTCCTCTGTACCGGGAGGGTACCGGCATCGGCTCCTACCCGGCTCCCTGCCCTGCCCCGGCTCTTACCCAACCCCTTCCCGTGCCGCGTCTCTTACCCGGTCCTTTCCCTGTCGCGCCGGGTCGTCACCAGGTGCCAGGCCAGGTTGCCCACCGCCGCGCCGGCCGCGACCGCGGCGACGATCACCCCGCCGGTGGCGAGGCCGTCGCTGAACAGGTGCGGGCGCCGGTCGAGGCTGTGCAGGCCGAAGCCGCAGAGCTGGTACACGCCGACGGCGGCGACGAGGAGGCTGACGGCCAGCAGGGTCAGGGTCGGCGCGAGACCGTGTGCGCAGGCCGCGCCTCCGGCTTCCGTTTCCGTGTCCTGCAAGGGGTCCCCCGATGAACAGACAGGTGAACAGGCGCGGGGCCGCTCACGGTTGGGAACCTACAATACGTAGGGTCGCTGGGGTCGACGCCGTGCGCATATACCTCAGCGTGGACATGGAAGGCGTCACCGGGCTCGTGGACGCCGGCGACGTACAGCCGAGGTGGCCGGGACTGCGAGCGCGGCCGTTCCATGATGGCCGAGGACGTGAACGCGGCCGTGCGGGGCGCGCTGGCGGCGGGCGCCGAGGACATCGTCGTCAACGACGCCCACGGGCCGGTGCGCAACCTGCTGCCCGAGGCGCTGCACCCGGCCGTCCGGCTGATACGGGGCAAGCCCGAGCAGATGGGCATGCTGGAGGGCCTGACCGGGGAGTACGACGCCGCGCTGCGTGTCGGCCACCACTCCCGGGCCGGCGCCCCGGGCGTGCTCAGCCACAGCTTCATGGGGCACGAGATCGAGGACATGCGGCTGGACGGCCGGCCGGTCGGTGAGATTCGGGCTCGCCCATGCCACCGCGGCGGCCCTGGGGGTGCCCGTGGCGGCCCTCACGGGTGACGACGTGGCGTGCGCGGAGATGGCGGCGTGGGACGCGTCCGTCGTCACGGTGCCCGTGAAGTACGCCCACGGCCGGTTCGCCGCCGAGCTGCGGCCGGAGGCGGAGGCGCGCAGGGCCATCGAGGAGGGCGTGGCGGCGGCCCTGAGCGAGGCCCCGCGCCGCCCCGGGGCCGTTGCCGCCGAGGCCGTCCTCACCGTCCGCTGGCAGTCCGCCTCCGTCGCCGCCACCCTCCTCGGCATCCCGGGCGTGGCGGCCGACGACAGCCGCACGACCCGTGCGACCGGTCAACTCCCCTCGCTGTACTGCCAGTTCATGGTGTGGATTCGGGTGGCCGCCTCACTCACCGACCAGGCGCCCTACCGCTAGTGCCCCGGCAGTCCCCGCCCGGCCGCCAGGCCGCCCGGTCCTCCTCGGTCCTCCTCGGCCCGCCCCGTGCGGCGGGCGTAGGCGCGCGCCGCACGGGCGCGGTCGCCGCAGCGGGTGGAGCACCAGTGCCGGCGGCCGTGGCGGAGCAGATAGCGGTTGCAGGGGGCGGAGCCGCAGGCGGTGAGGCGGTCGGCGTCGGGGCCGGTGAGCAGGTCGGCGGCGTCGGCGGCGAGGGCGGCGAGGGCGTGTTCGAGGATCTGGGTGGTGGGGTGGGAGGTGGCGCGGTGCAGGCCGCGCAGGGAGTCCCAGCGCAGCAGGGGGGTGGCCGGGGCCTTGGTCATCGCCTCGTTGACGGCGGCCAGTGCTCCGGCCGGGGCCGGGTGGCCGTCGACCCGGGACGCGATCAGGGCGCGGACCTGCTCGCGCAGGGAGCGCAGCTGCGCCACGCACGTCTCCCGCAGCCCGGCGTCGGCGGGGGCGAGGCCGCGTTCGGCCAGCCAGCGGTTCGCGGCGGCGGGGGTTCCGAGCAGATCGAGCACATGGCCACCGGGCAGCGCGGGAGCGCTGTTGGCGAAGTCGAGGGCCAGGTGCTGCTCGGCGCCGGGCGCGGGCGCAACGGCCGGTTCCAGGGGCTCGGCGGGTGCGGTCTCCGTCATGGCTCTCATGGTACGGCTTGCGTCCATCCGTGAGACACGGCTACCGTCGTTCTCACGGATAGGCGCCACGCCATCCGTGACATCCCTTGTGAGGTGCTTTCCCATGTCGTCTTCCGAGCTCCCCGTGCAGGTGTACGGCGGCCCCACCGCGCTCATCGAGTACGGCGGCCTGCGCTTCCTCACCGATCCGACCTTCGACGAGCCCGGCGACTACCCGCTGGGCGGCGGCCGCTTCCTGACCAAGACCGCCGCGTCCCGCGCCACCCCGGCCGGTCTCGGCCGCATCGACGTGGTCCTGCTCTCCCACGACGAGCACCCCGACAACCTCGACCGCTCCGGCCGCGCCCTGCTCGCCGGCGTGCCGCTCACGCTCACCACGCCGGCCGGCGCCCAGCGGCTCGGAGCCAGGGCCACGGGCCTGGCGGACTGGGAGTCGGTCGAGCTGGACCGGCCGGGCGGCGGCACGGTGACGGTGACCGGCGTGCCCGCCGTGCACGGGCCGGGCGGCAAGGAGCAGGTGGAGCCGATCGCCGGCCAGGTCGTCGGCTTCGTCCTGACCGGCGAGGGCCTGCCCACGGTCTACGTCAGCGGTGACAACGCCTCCCTGGACGCGGTCCGCGAGATCGCCGACCGGTTCGGGCCGGTCGACACCGCGGTGCTGTTCGCGGGGGCGCCCCGCACGGTCCTCTTCGACGGCGCGCTGCTCGTCCTGGACGGCGCCGGCGCCGCCGAGGCCGCCCGCCTCCTCGGCGCCCGCCGGGTGGTCCCCGTCCACTGCGACAGCTGGACCCACTTCACCGAGGGCCGCGACGACGTGGTGACGGCGTTCGAGAAGGCGGGCCTCGCGGACCGGCTCCAGCCGGCCTGACCGCCCCGGAACAGGGGCACGCCCGAGGGTCCGCCGGTGTGACAGGACTGTCCGGGACCAGGGCGTCAGGACCGTACCGACGACGGTCTGACGCCGAGGACGTCGAGCATCGCCCGGGTCGCCGGGCTCGGGTTGAAGCGGCTCCACGCCAGGTACTCAAGGCGCCGTGGGCCGTCGGCGACCGGGACCAGGGCCAGGTGGGGATCGTCGGCGGCGCGCGGGCGGATGAACGCCGACGGCAGCAGCGCGACCCCGAGCCCGCGCCCGATCAGCCGGGTGATCAGCTCCACGACACCGGCCTCGTACGCGACGTCGCGAGCCAGCCCCGCCGCGGCGAACGCCCGGTCGGACTGGGCGCGGGCGGGGGTCCCGGCCACGAAGTCCACGAACGTCTCCCCGGCGGTCTCCGCCAGCGTCACCCGGGCGGCGCCCGCCAGCCGGTGTCCGGCCGGTACCACCAGGACATGCCGGTCGTGATCGAGCACGACGGTCTCCAGACCGGCCGGCCGCTCGCCCTCCGGCAGACCGAGGAAGGCGATGTTCAGCTCCCCGTCGCGGACCGCCGCCGCCAGCTCGTCGCTGCGTCCGGACCGCAGGACGACGCGGACGCCGGGATGCCGGGCGCGGTACCGCTGCAGCAGCTCGGGTACGTCGACGGCGGCCGTGGTCACGATCACGCCGACGGCGAGCCGCCCGCGCACCACGCCGGTCGCGGCGGCGGCGTCGGCCGCCGCACGGTCGGCGGCGGCCAGACACTCCCGCGCGCCGACGAGGAACGCCGCACCCGCGCCGGTCAGTTCGACCCGGCGGCTGGACCGGGCGAACAGCCGCACCCCCAGCTCCCGCTCCAGCGCGGCGATCCGATGGCTCAGTGAGGACTGCACCACCTGGCACCGCTCGGCGGCCCGGGTGAAGTTGAGGGTGTCGGCGACGGCGACGACATAGCGAAGCTGCTGGAGATCCACCCATCAATCGTCACCGTTCATGGCTGCCATGACAACCATGCTTTGGACGCATGGCCCCACCCGGCCGACACTTCCCCCATGCATCGGTACACGGCCCAGGCGGCGACCGTCCTGCTCACCGCGCTCGCCCCCGCGTCCTGGGGCACCACCTACGTGGTCGCCACCCGGCTGCTCCCGCCCGGGCATCCGCTCTTCGCGGGCCTGATGCGGGCCCTGCCCGCCGGCCTGGTCGCGCTCGCGCTCACCCGCGTGCCGCCGCGCGGGGAGTGGTGGTGGAAGGCCGCCGTGCTCGGCGTCCTCAACATCGGCCCCATGCCGCTGTTGTTCGTGGCCGCCGAACGGCTCCCCGGCGGTGTCGCCGCCACCCTCGGCGCCGCCCAGCCGCTGCTGGCCGCCGGGCTCGGCCTCGTCGTGCTCCACGACCGGCCCACGGCCTGGCGGCTGACCTGGGGGTGCTCGGCGTGCTCGGCGTCGGCCTGGTCGTGCTCGGACCGCGGGCCCGGCTGGACGCCGTGGGCGTGTGTGCCGGCCTCGGCCATACGGCGGTGATGGCCGCCGGGGTCGTCCTCACCAAACGCTGGGGCCGGCCGGCGGCCGTCGGCCCGCTCACCCTGGCGGGCTGGCAACTGACCGTCGGCGGCCTGCTGTTGCTGCCGCTCACCCTGGCGGCCGAGGGGGTCCCGCAGCGGATCGGCGCGGGCGCCGCCGGCGGCTACCTCTGGCTCGGCAGCATGGCCGGACTGGTCGCGTACACGCTGTGGTTCCGCGGGATCGGCAGCCTGCCGGTCGCCGCGTCCGCACCGCTGGTGCTGCTGTCCCCGCTGGTCGCGACCGTCATCGGGATCGCACAGGGCGAGTCGCTGAGCCTGCCGCAGACCCTGGGCTTCGCCCTGGCGCTGACCGCGCTGGTGGCCGCGCAACTGAGCCCCAGGGGCCGTAGGAAGACCACATCACAGGAGGAGTTTCTCGATGCCGACGGGTATGACGATCGCCGTGTTCGGGGCCACCGGAATGGTGGGCGGCCGGGTGGCCGGGGAGGCGAGGGCGCGCGGACACCGGGTGCTGGCGCTGTCCCGGAAACCGCCGCTGAGTGATGACCCTGACATGACGCCGGTCGCGGTGGACGCCGGCGACCCGGACGCCGTACGGGAGGCACTGACCGGCTCCGGGGCCGACGCCGTCGTACTGACCGTACGGACGTTCCCGGCCGACCGGGAGTTCCTGGTCGGCGCCACCCGTGCCGTACTGGACACCGCCGCACGGCTCGGCGTCCGCGTCCTCGTGGTCGGCGGCGCCGGCGCCCTGCGCAGCCCCGGCGACCGGGAGCTGCTGGTCGCCGAGAACCCCGCGTACGTGCCGGACGAGTACCGCGCCGTGGCGCGCGCCGGCGTGGCCCAACTGCACCTGTGCCAGGCCCACCCCGCCGCCGACTGGGTCTACCTGAGCCCGCCGGCCGTACTGGAACCGGGCACGAGGACGGGTCGCTACCGGCGCGGCACCGACACCCTGCTCATCGGCGCCGACGGCCGGTCCTGGATCAGCGCCGAGGACCTGGCGGTGGCGGTACTGGACGAGCTGGAGCGCCCGGGGCCGGACCGTCATGTCACGGTCGTGCGGGAGAACCCGCGGAGTGCCTAGTGCCCCAACAGGCAACGTTCGCCCCGTCGCGACGCCCGGCACGCTCCCCCGCTGCCTCAAGGGCGCGGGAGGTGCCCCCACTCGCCGCACCGGCCGAAAGCCCGAGTACGCCCAGTACGAGGACTTCCGGCCGGCACTCCCCCAGCCTCCGGCCGGGGGACCCCCCAGAGCACGCGCCGGACGCCGCTCCTCAGCAGGCAAACGTTGCCTGCCGGGGCACTAGTCCAGGCTGACGGGACCGTTGTCCTCCGACGGCCCCTCCTTGCCCGAGCGCAGCTGCAGCAGGCCGTTGAGGTCCGCCCTGTTGCCGGAGTTGTCCTTGGTGCGCTGGCCGTCGGTGTCCTGACCGCCGTTCAGGTTCTGCCGGACCGAGTCGAGGATCGTCAGCCCCTGGGACACCAGACCCGCGGCGATCTCGCCGAGCCCGTCCGCGCCGTTCAGGACGTTGACGTTGGCGCCGGCCAGGCCTCCCGCGGCCTCCTTCACGATCTGCGGGAGCTGGTCGATGAGCATCCGGTCGAGGGCGACCCGGTCGTAGGAGGCGGCGGCCTCGGCCTGGATCTTCATGCGCTGGGCCTCGGCGGCGGCGAGGATCCTGACCCGCTCGGCCTCGGCCTCGGCGGGCTTGACGACCTCGGCCACCAACTGCTGCTGGCGCAGCTTGGCCTGGCGTTCGGCCAGCTCGGTCTGGGCGGCGAGCACCTCCTGCTGGGCGTGGGCCTGCGCCAGCGGTCCGGCCTGGGCGGCCTGTGCCTGGGCGCGGTCCACCTCGGCCGAGTACTCGGCCTTGACGATGGCGGTCTGCCGGGCGTACTCGGCCTGCTTGCGGGCCGCCTCCTGCTCCTTCTCGACCGCGGCCTGGGTGGCCTGGGCCTGGGCGATCTGGGCCTGCCGCTGGATGGCCGCCTTGTGCGGGGCGGACATCGCGGCGATGTAGCCCGTGTCGCCGTCGTCGATCGACTGGATCTGCAGCGAGTCCACGATCAGGCCGATCTTGGCCATCTCCACCTTCGAGGTGTCCAGCACCTCGGCGGCGAGCTTCTGCCGCTCGGTGACGATCTCCTCGACCGTCATCGAGCCGATGATGGCCCGCAGGTGACCGGCGAAGATCCGGCCGGTGAGCACCGACATCTGCTCCTGGTCGGAGAGGAAGCGCTGACCGGCGTTGATGATGCTCTCGTGGTCGTTGCCGACCTTGAAGGCGATGACCGCGCGGACGTGCAGTGAGATGCCCTGCTTGGTCACACAGGTCTCGGTGACCTCGGCCTCGCACATGGAAAGGGTGAGGAACCGGACCTTGCGGAAGACCGGGAGCACGAACTTGCCGTGACCCGTCACCACCCGGAACGGCGCGCCCCCCAGACCCCGCCGGCCCCCAGAGATCAACATCGCCTCGTCGGGGGCAGGAACGCGGTATCCGAACATGCCAGTACTCCTCAGCCTGCGCCGGCGGCCTCTCCGCCGAGCGCGTCCAATGGGTCCACCCACTCGATGACGCCGACCTCGCGGCATCCCCGGGATTCGATCACGAGGACCGTGGCGCCCGCGGGCAGGGGATCCTCGGACCATGCCAGGAAGGTCTCGGAGCCGCCTCTGACCCGCACCAGGACCTCGCCGGGGCCCGCGGGCCCCCGCGTTCCGATGAGCACCGTGCCCATGCAGCCGATCACGGCCTCGTCCTGCGGCATCACCGGCCGTCCTCCTCGTCCTGCCTCGGAATTCAGACGATAGACCCAGCGAGGCCGGGACCCAATGGGAGGGAGGACCGCAGAGGAGAACGGCGCGAGGGAACGGCGCGGCCATCCACGTCCGTGAGAAGCCCCGCCACTGGTGTCAGGCGCGTGCGAGGTGCGACGACAGGGGAACCACACCGGTTGTCGTCGGGCAGCCCGGCGGCGACAACCGGGTGGCGCGGGCCCTGCCGGCGCCGTTGTCTCCCGGCTTCTTGCCGAACCGTCGGCGGCAACGGCGCGCGGTTCAGATGCCCGCTCGCCCGCCGGGTGCCACCTGCTGCGGCGCTCTACACCTGCCGGCCCCGCATTATCTGCCGTCGCCCGCCAAACCGGGGTGTCACCACCCCAGCAGGTCCTCACCGGCTCGTCCGTCCGGGGCCGAGGAGACCGGCGGTGCCTCGTGGCAGGTGAAGCCGAGCCGGGTCAGGGCCCGGCGCATCTCACCCGCCGTGAAGTCGCGGCGGTTCTGCCTGGTGATCACTTCCCCGACCTGCATCACGGGGTAGACGCGGCGGCCGATGGTGACGGCCACGCCCGTGACCGGCTCGGGTGTGATGCCGCTCATCGACTGCTCGACCTCGCTCTTGATCAGGTCGAAGGGGAAACGGGCGATGACACAGCGCATGACTGACTCCACAGGGTTGGACGGGAACACCGCGGGGGCCGACCGCGCCGCGGCGGTCAGCGGGGAGGGCGAGAACGCCGAGTGCGCAGTCGTGCTCGGCGGTCACGGGGGAGGCGTCCAGCGTGCGGGACCGCATGGCGTTACGGGCGGCCAAACCGGTGACGTCGAGAACTTCGTCGATGCGGCGTACCGAGGAATTTCGTCCGACGGTGATGATCGCATCGCACGAGTATGCGCAAGAACGAGCCGAAGAGAATACGAAGTGCCGCGCCGGTGCCTGGTCCTGAAGCGGGGAGGCGGCGGTCCGGGAGCCCGGAAAGCGGTGGAACCAATGAGGCTGGGGCCCGCGCCCCAAGAGCGCGGGCCCCAGCCTCACGATGTGCGAACCACTGGCTCGCGTGTGTTCGCGTCGGCGTCAGGCGGGAACGATGTTCTCGGCCTGCGGGCCCTTCTGGCCCTGCGTGACGTCGAAGGTAACCTTCTGGCCTTCCTGAAGCTCGCGGAAGCCCTGGGTGGCGATGTTCGAGTAGTGGGCGAACACGTCAGCGCCGCCGCCGTCCTGCTCGATGAAGCCGAAGCCCTTTTCCGCGTTGAACCACTTCACGGTGCCAGATGCCATATTGAATCTCCCTTGGGGGGCAGTGCCGGACTCCGCACTTTGCGGAGCCGAGTCGCCGCGATGATCACCCCTCCGGAAAGATCCGGAAAGCTTCGCAAAAAAACACGCCTCTGGTAACCAAAACTGCAACTGCTATCACGCTAACACAGGTCGGCCGGAAGCCCCATGCGTTTCCGGATTTCCGTGGATTCGTATCCCGCTGCCGTCTGGATTTCTGTAGTCGCGGGACTAGATATCCGTGTCCTGGCTGACGAGCTTCCCGCGCATTTCCCGGTTCAGGCGGAGGGCGTCGCCGAGCTGCTCCTCAAGGGAGATGATGCGGCACGCGGCCTCGACGGGAGTGCCCTGGTCGACCAGCTCCCGGGCACGGGCGGCGATGCGCAACTGGCGGCGGGAGTACCGGCGGTGGCCGCCTTCCGAACGCAGCGGAGTGATCAACTCGGCTTCCCCGACGGCCCGGAGGAAGGCGGGCGTCGTGCCGAGGGCGTCGGCGGCGCGCCCCATCGTGTAGGCGGGATAGTCGTCGTCGTCGAGATTGCCGGCGACAGGAGTGTTCTCAGCGGGCATGGCACCCTTCGTGTCGAGGACGCGGTCGAGGGATCCGGCCACCGTCTGCGTCGTGCGACAACCCTAACCCCGGCAGGCACGAAGAGGTGTGCTCGCCATGACAGGCTTTCGCCCGCCGCGGAGCCGGGGCCCCGCCGGGAACCGCCGAGCGGCTGGGCGGGGCGGTACGCCTGTCGGCTCCCGTTCGCACCGGCGGGTTCGTTCTCCCCGGCGTCGCCGTCGGCAGCGTCCTGCGGCCCCGCCCTCGAACCGGCCCACGGACCGACGCTTCAGAAGTGAACGTCCCCGCAGTCGAGGCTGGAGCGGTCGCCCTTCTTGTTAAAGTGACAGGAACCGAAGTACCGTAAGGACCATGCAAGCTGACGCGTGGTCACCCCCGCCTGTGCTGCTGACAGTCGACGTCGTGGTCCTGACGCTGCGTGAGGGACGGCTGTGCGTCCTGCTCGTGGAGCGCGGCGAAGATCCATTCCAGGGCATGCTGGCCCTGCCCGGCGGATTCCTCAGTCACGATGGTGAGGAGATCCTCGACGCCGCCCACCGTGAGTTGAGTGAGGAAACCGCTCTGGCTGCCGGGTGGGTGCATCTTGAACAGCTGGCCACCTACGGGGGCGCAGGCCGTGATCCACGGGGACGAGTCGTTTCCGTGGCCCACTTGGCGATCGCGCCGGGACTCCCCGAACCGGTCGCGGGAACGGATGCCGTCGATGCCGCGTGGGTGCCCGCGGAAGCCGTCCTGTCCGGCGAGGTGGAACTGGCCTTCGATCACCGCCGGATCGTGGCGGACGGAATCGAACGCGCGCGTACCAAGCTCGAATCCTCGGCGCTGGCCACGGCATTCTGCGGAGAACTCTTCACCATAGCCGAGTTGCAGCAGGTGTACGAGGCGGTTTGGGGCACCGAACTCGACACCCGTAATTTCTACCGGAAAGTCCAGGCCGTGGACGGATTCATCATCCCCGCCGGCTCCGGACGCAGGAGCACGGGAGGACGGCCCGCACGGCTGTACCGGGCCGGGCCGAAGACGGTGTTGTTCCCGCCGCTGATCCGACCTGTGCCGCCCATGACGGAAGAGAGCACGAGAGGGGAAGGGGAATAGATGCCGAAAGACCTGGTGGTGATTCTCACCGCCCTCAATCTGGAGTACCAGGCCGTGCGCCGGAAACTGGCCGGTCCACAGGTGCACCGTCATGAGCGTGGGACGCTGTTCGAGGTGGGAACCGTGCAGGGCACTTCATGCCGTGTCGCGCTCGGTCTGACGAACAAGGGGAATCATTCTGCCGCGGTGATCGCCGAGCGCGCGATACAGGAGTTCTCGCCGGTGGCCGTGTTGTTCGTCGGCGTCGCCGGAGCGCTGTGGGACACCGCCCGGCTGGGCGACGTGGTGATGGCGACACACGTGTACGCCTACCACGGCGCGACCAGCGAGGACGACGGGACCAAGGCCCGTCCCCGGGTGTGGGAGACGGCGCACGGTATCAGCCAGCTCGGCTCGCATCTGGCCCGCGTGAACGACTGGGCCGACGACACGCCCGGTCAAGGGCGCGCCCCGCAGGTGCGCTTCGGCGCGATCGCCGCCGGCGAGGTCGTACAGAACTCGAAGATCTCCGCCGAGGCGCGGTGGATCCGGCAGCACTACAACGACGCGCTCGCGATCGAGATGGAGGCCGCCGGTGTGGCGCAGGCCGGTCATCTCAACGGGGCACCGGTGGCCATCATCCGGGGAATCAGCGACCGGGCGGACGGTACGAAGAACAGCGCGAAGGACCGTAACTGGCAACCACGGGCCGCGGCGAACGCGGCGGCATTCGCCACCCGGCTGGCCGTGGAACTGGTGGGGGAACAGGAGCAGATCGCCATGTCCCAGGCAGACAAGGCGCACACAGCCGACAGGCTCGGAGGCCACGTCAGCAACACCGCCCACAACAGCACCGTCGGCATCATGGCCGGCTCCGTCAGGGAGAGCAGCGTCCACCTGAACGCGGACCCGAGGGCGGCCGGCCCGGCGGACCTGGTCGCGGAACTGGACGCTTTCCGTGAGCACCTGAAGCGTCACCACGCCGAGGGCACCCTCGACGACGACACCTACCGAGAGGCACTGGCCGAGCTGGGCTTTGCCCGCCGGGCGGCCAGGGAGAACACTCCCGAGCCGGCCAAGAGGGCGACCATGGCACTCAAGAGGTTACGCGGTCTGATCGCGGAGATTCCCGAGCTGGTGGCCATGCTGGCACCGCTGGTCGTTGCGGCGGGTGACCTGTCATGAACGACGGCAGCAGTGTCACGAACAATTCCGCATACGGCTCCACCGTCGGAATCCAGGCCGAGGTCGTACACAACGCCAGCATCACCATCGGTCACCAGGACGCATCGCCGCAGGAAAAGTACAAGGTCGGCGTGCGGTTCCTGGAGGACGGCGTGCCCAGCCGTGCTCGCGACCTGATCAGTGACGCGATCGCCAACGGACACGACAACGCGGAGGTCCGATTCCACTGGGTGCTTGCCATGCTCAGTGGCCGCGCCTACGACGACCTGAGCACCGAAGAGCTCCAGCGGCTGCATCGCGCCTCCGGGCTCGTACGGACCTACGCCGAGGGAGGGTGGAAGGACGCTCTGCGCGTCGCTTTCGAACTGCTGGCGATGCTCAGCACCCCGGACGGCGAGACAGGGCGCGTACGGGAACGGCTGCGAACCCTGCCACCTCACCTGCGCGACCTGATCCTCCACCACTTCGACCTGGTGCTCACCGGGGGGCTGAAGGACAGCCTGTGGGCCGAGAAGCGCGAGCGGGCCGAGGCGGACCGCTTCGGCAACGGCCGGGTCCAGCGGGTCTGGGCGTATTTCGAACCCGACCCCATCGGGCCACGGGCCCTGCCGCCCCATCCGAGCACCGCCGCTGCCGCCCGGGCAGCCCTCCCGGTCCGTGCCGGCCTGTGCGCCGTCGGCACCGCATTCCTCTGGATCCTGGCCCTGGTCGCGGATCCGGCCGCGGCAGCCATCGAGGTACTGGTGGCTGCCGGTGCGGGCCTGACCGCGGTTCACTTCGGCCGCCGGTGGTGGTACCAGGAACATCACCTGAAGACCGGGAACCGTGGGTCCCGGATCCCGCACACGCGCGATCCCGCCTCTGCCGGGGACGGGTTCACCAACCGCGTCCGTCATTCGTTCGACCACTACTTCAGTACCCGCGTGCCCCACGGGCTCGCCCCGCACGAATGGCTCGGCCATACCGTCCACATCCGCAACAGCCTCGTCGCCGAGATCGCGGTTCTGTACCGCGAGAGCCGGATCGGCGTGGAGCGGGTCGACTGGCTGATCCGCCATCTCGCCGAGGACGCCCGGGACCGCTACAGCAAGGGCACTCTGTTCGATCAGGGCCACCGGAACCAGACGCCGGCGGGGGTGAAGGCGCTGTGCGTGGCCGCCCTCGTCGCTCTCGGTGTCATGACTCTGGCCCTGCTCGGCACAGTGGCCTCAGGTGCCGGTGCGGCGCAGCTGCTGCTGGCCGTCCTGGCCGTGGCCGGCGCGGGCTGGTCCGGACGCGCGGCTGCGTCCTCATGGCTGGAGGCCCGGGGTGAGGACCAGCGAGTGGCCGAGGAGACCCGGGCGTACCAGGAGCGGCTGGCCGCGCGGCAAGCCGCTTACCAGAACTGGAAGTCGTTCCTGGACGCCACGCGACCCAGCGAACGGGAAATGGAGACCTGGCTCGCCTGCGACAAGACGCTGTTCGTCGACGAAGCACTCCGCCACTACCAGCTCACCTGGCGCGACCTGGTCACCCACACCATCCTGGTGACACCCGCACGCCCCTACAAGCGAGGGCGTGTGAAGGGCGGTCCCTGGCGGTACTCGCGCTACAGCTTCCGTCTTTTCCTGGTCACCCAGGACGGCGTGCGGGAAATCAGCTCGGAATTCGATTTCACGGACGCACAACGCGGGAACAGGCAGCGAAGCAACTACCGGTTCGACGCGTTGTCCTCCGTGCAGGTCACAGAACGCAGCGAGATCGGCTACGAACTGGAGCTCATCCTCACCAACGGGCCGGCCAGGAACATTCGTGTCAAGGACGCCGACGCCCATCAACTCGCGCCGGACGAGAACGCCCAGGAGATCGCCGAAATCAACCTCGATGCGGCCGGTTTCATCCACACCTTCCGCCTCCTGGAAGGAATCGCGGCGGACGGAAAGGGCTGGATCGAACGAAACAACCCCAAAAACCTGCCGTCCTTCCACGCTGCCGACTGAGTCTTGCGGCCCGAGCTGAGGAATGACCGTGGCCGCCACAGAAGACGTCACCGAGAGCACACTGCTGCTGGCCGAGTACGACCGCATCAAGGAGGAGCAGAAAACCCGGATAGGCTTCCGTGACAACCTGCTGTACTTCACGCTCGCCGCGGTCACGGCGGTCCTGGCGATCACCGTCCAGAGCGGGCGGGCTCAACTGCTGCTCGCCGTCCCCGTGGTCTGCCTGGTCCTGGGCTGGACCTACCTGGTCAATGACGAGAAGATCTCGGCGGTCGGCTGCTACATCCGCGACCGGTTGGGACCGCGGCTGGCCGAGCTCACCGGCGCCCACGGTGCGGTGTTCGGCTGGGAGACCTACCACCGCGACGACGCGGGCCGCACCACGCGCAAGCGACTGCAGACCGCGGTGGACCTGTTCACCTACGTGGCCCTGCCGATGATGTGCGTGACCGCTTTCTGGTGCTCTCCCGCCGTCCAGGCTTTCCTCGTGATCGTCTCCCTCGCGCAGACACTCGCCCTGGCCGTACTGGGCTGGCAGTTCCTGCGCTACACGGAGCGGTGAGGTGCCGCGTCGATGAGCATGAGCGCGTCATCGCCGGCCATGCGTCCGCACCTCCGTTTCCGCTGCCGCAGGAGCCTTTCGCCGGCTGCTGAGGATCGTGGCGATCGGCAGGGCTGCTGCCAGGCCGCTCAGCAGGATGGCGGCGAGCGCTCCGAGGATGGCGGGCTGGTTGTCGAAGGCGATGCCGATCGCGGCCAGGGCGGGACCGGCATTGCGCACGGACGCGACACCGCCCATGGTGGTGCGCCTGACGGGCGGACCCGTGGCCAGCAGCGTTCCCGCGGCGAAGGCGACGGCCGAGAGCAGGAACCCGGCGAGGAGGGCGAGTGAGCCGAGGAGGGCGACGACGCCCTGCCAGTTGCCGAGCAGCATGCCCGCCAGCACGATCAGGAACGTGACGTTGGAGACCGCCGCCGCCGGGGGGTGCCACGACCGGGCGGTGGGCTCGGCGTAGCGGCGTATCAGCAGGCCGATGGCGAAGGGCACGAGTTGCAGCAGGGCCACGGTCCGTACGAGGGCTCCGACGTCGAGGGAGACGTTGGTGCCTGCGTCGGCGGCGGTCAGGAGGCCGTTGACGGTGGGGGCGAAGGTGATGCTGCCGACGGAGGCGAGCAGCACCTGCATCGCCGCGCCGCCGACGACGTCACCGTTCTGCACCATGGCGAGTTTCGCCCCGAAGGGGCCGCCCGGGGACGAGGCGACCAGGATGAGCGCGACGAAGGCGGCGGAGGGGAGGCCGAACAGCGCACCGATGCCCCAGCCGAGCAGCGGGACGACGACCATGTTGGTGATCAGCGCCAGCAGCAGGAGCGGCACGTCGGTGAGGACCCCGCGCAGCGCCGGGACCGTGGCTCCCAGGCCGGCGGCGAACATGGTGGCCGCTATGAAGATGACGGTGACTGCGTTGAGTGCCAGGTGCAGGGTCTCCATCGGGTCACCCACGCTCAGTCATCAAGGCCGCCGAGCCAGCGCAGGGCGGTCAGGCTCGGCAGGAAGCAGTACTCGCCTCCTCGGGTGACGACGAACCGCGGCAGCGCGGCGAGGCGCCGGCGCAGCGGACGCCGGGGAATGGTGAAGTCGGAGGAGCCCTCGCGGGATCCGGTCACGGGGTCCTGGGCGTTGCTCGCGCCGAAGAAGACGCCGTCGTTCATCCACTGGGACTGGACGAACTCGAACTGCCGCCCCAGGTGCGCGCCGATGAACGCGAACATCAGGCCCCGGTCGGCTCCGTCGTCCTCCAGTACCCCCTCGGGCAGCGGCGGCCCGTAGACGGCGCCGCGCCGGATCATGCGATGCAGCCGCACCTCTCCCGCCACCGCGGCGTCACGGGGGTTGGCCCGGCGGATGTGGCAGCCTCCGGGCGTCTTGAATCCCGCCGGATCGTCGCTCTCGTACAGGAAGGTGTTACGGCGGTGCGGGTCCGCGCCGAGGGCTGGATCGTCGGCTTGCGGAGCAAGCGCCAGGGGAGCGCCGCTGCGCCAGCGTCCCATGATCTTCGCGGCGATCAGTTCCTCGTCCTGGGGCCCGCTGGAGTTGTCCTTCAGATAGCGGCGGAACCCGGCGACGTCCTGGTGGAGCTTGCGGAAGACGGCGTAGCTGCCGTTGCGTCCCAGGACGGTGGGCTGCGGGCTCTGGATGCCGCCGATCTCGTCCCGGTGGCCGAGGACGAACTCGCCTGCCTTCAGCGGCACTTCCAGCTGGTTGGATCCCGGTATGCCGCTGCCTTCGACGGCCGGATGGCTGACCCCGTCGCGGTAGCCGAAGTGCTCGGTCTCGGTGGGCAGCGCGTAGCAGTCCTGCCGCCACACCGCCGTCACGCCGGTGAGCCGGTGGTAGGCGGGGCGGGCGCGGTCGACGGCCGCGTCCAGGCGCGCGGGGTCGGGCGCGACCGCCGTGATCACTACGTGCACATCGGGGCCGCCCAGCGGTGCCTCCCAGTGCTCCGGGCTGCTCACGCCCACATCGCCCAGAGCTTCGGCGCGGGCGGCCATCCCCTGCCGGAACTCCCAGGCGAACGTGGACAGCGAGGCGCCCGGCACCCCCAGCGCTTCCAGGCCGCGGCAGGTGACGGCCACACTCACCCAGGTCTCTCCGAGTGGACTGACGGAGTCCGCCGCGGAGGTCACCGCCGTACTCGCGCGCCGCATCAACTCCCGCCCGTCACCCCGGTCGTCGATGCGGAAGGCGAGGTAGGTCGCCGCGTACGGCGTCGGCCGGGCGCTGAGCACCCCACGCTGGATGTCGTCGAGTTCCAGTGCGACGTCGTTGCACACGCTCACGGTTGACCTCCGCGCCGGCCTTACTCGGAGACGAGGTTGCGCCAGAAGTTCCGCAGGCTGTCGTCCTCGCCGAACAGGGAACTGAAGATCGTCGAGTCCGCCAGCAGCAGATCGGCCGCGCGGTCACCGCTGGGCGGCATCCACAGGAACATGTTGAACTCCGTGTTGCCGGCCTCGGTGAACGGATGCGGATTCGAGGTGTCGATCGGTTGCCTGGCCAGCACGCGGATGGCGTCCGGGGCGTCGGTCGTCACGTCGTAGTGCGGCAGGTGCATGTGGAAGTTGAAGTTCGTCACCCCCTCCAGCCAGCCCTTCGGGTCCAGGTCCCGGACCGTGGACAGTGGGGCGATCTGGTGGCCCTCGCGCGTTGCAGGACGCAGCCCGTACCGGTTCATGACCGGCACGTCGAGGCCCTTCATCAGGTCCCTGACGTAGGTGGCGAACCGCTGCTGGCGGGGCACCAGTGGATCGCCGTGGTGGCGGTACTCCATCTCCCGGACCTTCAGATCGTCCGAGGCGCCGACATCGTGGTGCGGGCCCAGGACGAGGCAGGCGTCCTCCCGGCCGAGGAACGCCCGCAGCGCCTCGATCTCCCCGGGCTGCGCCTCCTGTTCGGTGACCGCATGGTCCAGCCCGAACACGAACAATACGTCCGTGTCGCCGAGCACCCGCTCGTCGAGCGGTGTGAAGAAGCCCGCCTGGTCGATGCGCTGATACACCGGGACCGGATGCCCCGTGACCTCCTCGACGTAGTCCTGGAAGGGCACCCAGGCCCAGAAGAACAGCTCCAGCGACCCGGCGATGCCCTGCTGGAACCGGTACGGGTCCGACCACTTCGGGTCCTCGTACGCGGGCCAGGCCACCCGCCTGACCTCGGTCATCGTGGAGAAGCGGTTGTCCAGCTCGGCCGCGTCGCGACCGGCCTCGGCCGGGTAGCTCCACGAGACGTAGATGCTCACCCGCCGCCCGCCGGGGGTGTACTCGCGCGGAATGTGCCGCTGGTTGTACGTGCGCGCGGTCCTGATCTCGCCCATTGCGCTCAGCCTCACTGCATCTGATCGAGCATCTCCGAAAGGGCGCTCTTGATCCGCAGAGCCTTCTTGATCTCGTCCGCCGTCACGTACGGATACTCTCCGTACTCGATGAAGCTCGGACAGTGGTGTTCCCGGACGAAGCGGACGAACGCCTCGGGGTTCGTCCGCCAGTCCTCGGGAAACCCTTCGAGGTTCTCGAAGGTGGTGCTCACGCCCGCCTTGCTGAACAGCGCGACGGCGTCCTCGGTGTACTTGTCGAAGTCGGTGTCGAAGATCCCCTGGTACATGAAGCGCGTGTCGTCGTCGAAGAGCACCCAGCGCAGGTAGTGCAGCTTCAACGGTGCGAGAAGGTACGGATCCTCCTCCAGCGCCTTGGCCAGGGTGTGGCCGTGCTCCCGTATGGCGTCGGCCCTGCCCGGTTTGACGTCGGCGATGATCGTGAACCCGTAGCACGCCGGAGTCCTCGGGAAGACGGGGCCGTACTTCCCCTGTTCCAGATGGTCGGTCTCCTTCGGGATGGCGACCGCCTGCGGCTTGATCTCCATGTCCGCTCCTCCGCACTCCACGGGCCGGAACCCGCCTCCAGCGTGACACCGGACGGCTGGGCGCGCCCGCCGAGCGGGAGGGGGACCGATGGGCCCGCCGCCGGCCACTGAAGGGGGGCGGCTTGCGCGGAGCGTGCCCCGCGGTCGTCGGCGTCGGGCTGGTCAGGCGCCCTTTGCCCACGCCCAGGCCGTGAGCCGCCACTCCGTGTCCACCCTGCGAAGCGCCACCGTGAACACCGAGCCGGTTTGGGTGAGCCGCTTGCCTCGCAGGTCGAACGTCATGGTGGTAGGAACAACCACATAGGCGTGATCGCCGGTGACCTCGACATGCCGTGGCTCGCCGAGGGTGATGTGGTACCCCGACGCCCCTACGTGCTCACCCTCGGCAATCACGTCCCTCCACCAGTCCTCACTGGCTGTCGGCCCCTGCCACACATGAGGTGCCATCCCGTCGAGGATCTGCATCGGGTCAGCGCATACTGCTGCCATCGCCTTCGCATCACCGCGGTTGACGGCGTCGACGTACTGGACCAGCGCCGCCATGGGATCGTTCGGCACACCGGTCTCCTCTTCCTGCGTACTCGGGCCCTTCATGGAGCCCTTTTCATCGTCGCTGGAAGGCGGGACTTCTGCCCGCTACGCGGTACGCGACGTCTCACGTCCGGGGCAGTGGGCCGAAGCCGGTGGAATGCAAGCCCAGTGGGTGGCTGGTGCCGGCGGAGGCCGGAGCCGACGACGGTGACGCGCCCGCTGGCGGCTTGGCGGCAGTACGCTCCGCAGCGCTCCGTCAGGAGCCTTTGCACAGGTTGGAAGCGATGAGGAGGGGCTGGTCGGGGGATACCGGCACTTACTCGTGTGTGAAGTGCCAGTGCAGGCGAACGGAGAGGGCAGCTCACAGCGGGCGATGGCCGGTTATAACGCAAACCGGACGTCCGGCCTGACAGTCGAGGCATGGAGGTGCCCGCGTCGTGAGGAACTGAGATCGCTGGCACCGCTCGGGGGCGAGGTCAGTCTCAGTGTTGGCCCGGCGGCAGACCTGATCGATACGGTCACCACAGGACACGGCACTGACTTCCACCGCCGGACTTAACGAACTACCGGTAGAGGCCCCTCTCAATTGCAACCGCAAGAGAGCGAAGGCGCTTCGCTGCCGATCGCGCATCACTAATCCGATAGGTCGCGTAGCGCGGATCTGGCCCGTCCTCGATACTCCGCACAATATCCGAGCCAAGGCGATCAAACAGCCTGAACGTCTCAAGTAGCTCATCAATATTTGGCGCCAATTGCGATCCGCGCTCAATCAGCGAAATGTCACGAGCTGAAACCGCCTCCTCCGTTTCTGACTCGACTTTCAGTCGAGAAATCACGAGAGTCAAGATGTCAAGCTCCCGCTGCCGTGCGTCGATTAGGCCAGCTAGCCTCGACAATCCATCTGGCGTCTCGAATAGAATTCCGATATCCGCTGGTCTCAGGCCAAGCGCCTCCGATGAGCTGACGACTTGACCCAACTCTTCAGCGGTGATGAGCGCCCACTGCTTCTTCTGGGCCATATTCTTGATGGTGTCGCCACTGAATCCAGGACCAATGATTGCAACGTATTCCGCGGAGCGCTTTTCCTTGTGCGTGTCAATCGCTACGTCACTCACATTGTTGTGTGAGACTCGGCCAGATGACGTCGACTTTCCGTCCACAATTGCGGTCCGCAATGATCCATTGCTGTCGTACCATTGCACCAGGATATCAGTGTCGCCAGGACCGCTAATTCGCTGTGTCCGGAAACCCATATGCCTAAACGCGTTCTCGATGCATCCTTCAAATGCGGCACCCGACGCTTCCCCATCGGCGGACGGGTCGGCGGATGTGCGCAGCAGCGATTCCATAATGAGGGAGACTTCGTCCGGTTCGCCTAGCGCCCGTGGTGTCAATGCGGGCGCTGGCTCAAGCTGTGCAGCAGCCTCCGGAATGCGTGGTTCAGCAAGGGGGAGCGTCTCAATAAGGTGTAGCCCAGTCGCCGTGGCTTGTACCGACGACCAAGATGTCTCGACGAGCAGGCCCGATTCAATCATGAAAGCCGTGAGCCAACGCACCTTGTCCTTATTCAAGCCATACTTGACGCCTTCTTGATACACATCATTACGTGGAGCAGTAATCTTTGCCGCGCGAACCAGTTCGCCGACGAACTTCATATTCGCGTGAAGGATTCGAATGAAATCAATATCCGATCCTGTCTCCAGCCATGCCTTGGCTGCCGGCGTTGCGGAGAATACTCCGCGGCGAACTTCTTGCAGCAGTCCAGCGGCCCGCATGAATGGCAACATGGAATCAACGCTGCTGCGCTTCAGGCCAAACCGATCCGCAATAAACCTTAGCAGTGCATCCTTTTCAATCTGATCTGATGCTGCCGCAATGCAAGTCCGCATATTTTCAATCTTGTTAGGGTCCTCCTTTGGGCTTGGAACCCAAATGTTGTAGGTGTTTCTAGCCTCTTGGGCGCCTTGAGTTGTGGCTAGCTGTTCGAGAAGGGTGGCAATCTCCTCTGGAGCTTCAGGGATGTCAACCACTTCACCTGAGTCGTGAATGGCCAAGGCTGAAGGCGTCACGATTTCCCAGGTGGCAAAGAGTTTGCGCCCCTCAGGCGTCGCGCTTTGCTTCCGCCCTCCGAGCCATTCGACCATCCCCAAGACTTCAAGCCACGTCATCCGAAGGCGTGTATTTTGTACGGATTTCCAGTCGAGATTATATGACTCGACCAATTCAGCGTTAGCCTCTTCGACTGTCAGCGGTTCACGCACGAGTAGTCCGAGCACCTCTGCGAATAGCCGGGTTCGATCAGCCATCAAAGAGGCGAGACGTGAGCACGACTCGTCTGCGAGCAGTTCAGAGCCATCGGTGGTCAGTCGAAGAACGCCCTTTCGATTCTGGATCAATCCCATCTGGCGCAGCGCGTACGAGTATTGCCGCCAAGATCTTGGTGACTCTACACTCGATAGGATTGGGTGCGCGTCGAGATCAACAGCTTCGCCGTTGTCAATCATCCGAACGAGTTCAAGAGTGAGCGGAAGGATCTCATCTTTCCCGCACAGGAGGTTGGGCGCAGATGACGCCTGCTGCATCCACTTGTTTCGCTGGATTGCGAGAGCAGTCATATCCGAAGTGGCGGCCGGTCGACCGTCGGCTGCGCGGAGGTGACCCGGTTTCATCACTTTTCCTACCCCGTCTCTTCCAGCTCCAGGTTTACTGAACCCTCATATTACTTCCTGCCCCAGCAGTGCAGCAGCACTTTGAAGAAATTCCAGTCTTCTGCGGCGCGAGCCCGGATAATGCCACGCACTTACACCTACCGAGCGCTCACGATTTCCCGCTCACGTCAGATGTCCGGCGAGGCGCTGCGCGAGTTCTTCGGGCGTTATGGTTTCGATGCCTAGGGCGCGGATCTTGTTGAGCTTGCTGTCGGTGTTCTCTCCGGCGACGACGAGGTGAGTGCAGACGGAGACGCTTGAGGATGCGCGGCTCCTGCCCTAGTGATCAGTTCGGTCATCTCGGTGGGGACCGGTCCACGAGTGGTCTTGACATAGAGCCGGTGACGATCACGGCCATCCCGGCCAGCGGCAGCTCGCTTGCAACCTTCTCGGCGGTCGACTCCGTGTCCACCTCGGGATCTACGCGCGGGATCCTTGATTGGCACCCGCACTATGTGAAGCCATGTCCCGGCCTGCCAAACACGAGCAGCTCAACGCTCCTCAGCTTGAACTTTTTACGCCTCCATGGTGAATGCTGCTTCGTATGCACTGTCGATCTTGATGTCCTCGTACACGACGGTCTGGCATAGACGGTTCCACCGGTTGCCCAGCAGAACAGCAACTCCCATGGGGCAGGCGAGGAAGAGGTGCATGCGCCGGATCCTACGGGTGGAGCGTCTGGATGAACTGCAGGTGCAGCGTGACCGAGGTGAGCACCTGGGTGCCGTCGGCGGTGAGCAGACACCCCCTGTCGTTCGGTTCGCCGGTGTACAGCACCGGAACGACGTCGATTCAGACCGCTGCTCCGCATGGTGATCCAGATGGCGTGGTCCGACGTCTTTAAGCCGTCCGCCTCCATGGTGGCGCCATAGAACCTCGATACAGCGGCCTCGCAGCCAGGTCGGCATCGTCGAGACGTCGATGTCGGTATTCGTGGTCCGCAGGTAGGCGGCGACGTCTGCATCGGACCCCGTGCCGTTCCTGCGTCGGTCGCCGTGCTACCGGACGATCGGAGCTTCACCAGATCGAAGTCGGGGTGGGCCGCGATGTGGTCCTCCGACCGCTCCCGCAGGTGCTTAACCTGTCGGCGGCGCTCCTCTGCCTCCTCCGCCGGCACGTTCACCTTGCTCTGCGCGAATGCTTTGAGGACCTTGTGGTCGACGTAGCGCTCTCCCGCCATAGCTGTTGCCTTCCACCCGAGAAGCTGATCGGCAGAAGAACAGACTTACCACCCACCACTGACAAACCCGTTCCGAAGTTGCGAGCGATAGCCCCGCTCCGGTATCGGGCCTTCCGTGGTGGTTGGAGCCTGGGGAGGGCCGTCTTCACGCCGTCCCACCACCCGGTTCCTTACCTGAAGGTGAGTTCGCGGAAGGCATTACGGATGTCGGTCAGCGGTCCGCGGTCGCGGGTGTAGTAGAGCTTGTTGGTCAGGAGAACCGCCCAGCGGTCCTTGGTGGCAGAGATCCACATGCCTGTGCCGGTGAAGCCGTAGTGGACCCAGGCGTCCTCGTCGGCGGTCGTGCCGGGAGCGGGGTGCCAGAACAGGCCACGAGTTGGCTGGAGCTCGCCCGTCTGGATGGTCAGGGACCGGGTGATCCACCTGCTGCCGAAACCAGCCCGCACATGGGACGTGTCGGGGGCGAGCATGTACCGGAGGAAGGCAGCGAGATCGTCGAGGACAGTGAAGGCGCCGGCGATGCCGCAGACGCCGCCCAGGAGGCGGGCCGAGAAGTCGTGGGCGACTCCCTTGAGGTGGGTGTCGGTGTCCTGGTCGAGTTCAGTGGGCGCGCAGCGGGCGGCGAGGTCGGCGGGCAGCGGGCCGAAGCGGGTGGAGGTCATGCCCAGTGGGTGCCAGGTGCGGGCGGCGGCCAGTTGGTCCAAAGGCTGGCCGGAGAGGTGTTCGGCGAGGTAGCCCAGGATGAGGGCAGCCCGGTCGGTGTACTCGACGGCTTCTCCAGGTGTCCGATGGAGTCGTTCACGGAGGACGCCTCGGCGGATCTCCTCGGGGTTGGTGCCGTAGAGGTTCTTCAGTTGGGCTCGTAGCGGGACACCGGCGGTGTGGGTCAGCAATTGTTGGGTGGTGACGGTGCCGAGTGGGTGGCCAGCGACCTCGGGCCAGAACGTGCCGAGCGGCTCGTCGAGGTCGAGGGTGCCGTCCTCCCAGAGGGCGCCGACGGAGGACCAGACGGCGAGGATCTTGGTGAGGCTGGCGGCGTCGAAGACGGTGTCAGCGCGCATCGGTACGTCCGGCTCGTCGGGGTCGAGGACGCCGGTGGCGCCCTGGGCGAGGATGCCGGTGGCGTCGCCGACGGCCCACACGGCGCCCGGGTACACCTTGTCGCGGACTCCCTCGTCGAGCAGGGCTTCGATGCGGTCGCGGGCGTACGTCATGGTCTCCCTCTTCGCCGGGGGTATCCCGTCGGTCAGCGTAGTGACGTTCGCGGAGCGGTTCGGGTAGTGACGTGTCGGGTCGTCTGGCGGTCGGTTCATGTGAGCTGTCGGCCGAGGTCGGTCAGGGATCGTGCGGTTGCCGAGAGGGGATAGCGTGCTGCGTTGGCATAGCTCGCCTGTCGGAGGGCGGTCAGCAGCCCGGGTGTCTTTCTCAGCCGGTCGAGGTCGCGCGCGAGTGCGGCGGAGTGGGTGAAGTCGGTTGCCATGCCGGAAGCGGCGAGGACTTCGTTGAGGCCGGGGACGGGCTGGTAGAGGACGGGGAGTCCGCACGCTTGGGCTTCCAGTGCGACCAGTCCCATGGCTTCCAGGGTGGTGGACGGCACGACCAGTACGTCGTGTTCGGTGAAGGCTTTCCACAGCTGTGGGCGGCGGAGCCAGCCGAGGTAGCGCGCTCGTACGCCGGCTCGTTGCAGCAGTGGAGCCAGTGCGCGGAACTGGGCTCTGGGCGCGGCGACGCTCAGTTCGACGCCGGGCACGGGAGCCAGGCTCTTGATCAGTGTCTCGGCGCCCTTTTCGGCGGTCAGGCGTCCTGCGTACAGGAGCCGCAGGTGGCTGGTGGAGGTGCGTGCCGGCTGGGCGGGCGGGGTGGTGAGCAGATGGTCGGGGATGCCCCAGGGGATATGGATGATCTTGCGGTGTTCGATCTGCGGGGCGAGCTTGAGGAGGCGGTCGGCCATTGCGGTGGTCGGGACCACGATGGCGTCGGCGGCCCTGGCTGTTTCGCGTAGCACCTGGAGCTGGTCTCGGTGGGTCTCGGCGAAGAGCAGGTCCGTGCCGTGGACGAGGGCGATCCGGGGATGCGAGGGCAGAGCCCGGATGAGGGCAGGAGTGGCGCCGAATGCGAGGTGCTGCAAGTGGAGGACGCCGATCTGTGTGGGATCGAGCGTGGCTGTAAGCGCTCTGCGCAGGGTGGCGACGTAGCGGCTGAAGGCCGTTCCTTCCAGGCATTTGCCCGCTACGGGGAGCACGTTGAGTCCGGCGGGTGGACGGGGAGCGTGACCAGGTGGTGCGAGCATGAAGGCGCGGGACGGGATGAGGGGTTGTTGGCCGGTGTAGAGGTCGAGGAAGAGCTCGACGCTGCCGCCGGCGCTTCCGACGGGGAGATCCAGGAAGGTGGCGGCCATCGGACCGGAGGCCGAGCGAGGGTTCACCGCGCTCCTCCGTCGATCTCCTCGTAGAGGCGCGAGATGTCGATGCCTTCCGTGGACGCGTACTTGGCAGGCTGCTGCTGGTAGCTGCCCGGGGCGCCGAAGGTGGTGAGGAAGACGAGTTTGCCGAAGGTCATGCCCGGATACACGCGCACCGGTCGAGCGGCGCGGATCTCCAGCGTCCAACGGATCGCATGGCCCTGGTGTCCGAGCGGAGCCGAGACGTGAACCCAGATGCCTAGGGATCCGGTGGTGCGGTCGCCGTTCAGTAGCTGCGCGTACGTCTCCGAACCGGTCCGCTCCAGCGTGATGCCGAGGTAGAGCAGGTCGGGGCGCAGCACGAGGCCGGTGTCGGGGATGGGCTGTTCGGTGAAGGCGGTAGGGGTCGCGGCGTCGAGGTTGCCGTCGCAGACGCGAATCGTGTCGCCGAGCCGCCAGTCGTAGGCGTTGGGGGAGACGCGGCTGGGCTCGTACGGGTCGATGGTGATCTCGCCGGCCTGGACCGCGGCGGCGATGGCGAGGCCGGTGAGGATCACGATGCCACCGCCCGGAGTCGGGCGAGGTCTCGCCAGTAGGCGGAGGGCTGCGGTCCTGCGGCGGCCTGGTACTTGCCGCGGTAGAGGTCGATGGCGCCAGTGGAGACGAAGAACATGATCTGCCCGATCGCCATGCCGGCGTACACGCGCAGCGGTCGGATCGGGGTGAGCATGAGCGTCCACTGGCCATGGAAGCCGATGTCGCCGATGGGGGCGGTGATCTCGACGAACAGGCCGAGGCGGCCGACGGAGGAGCGGCCGAACAGCAGCGGCACGAAGGTGTCGGAGCCGACCTCTTCGAGGGTGTGGCCGAGGTAGAGCTCGCCTGGCTGGAGGATGTGCCCGTCCGGGCCGATGGTGGTTGCGCGGGTGGGGTTGGGCCGGTGTGCGTCCAGGACCGTGCTCGTGTAGGTGATCAGGGTGGGGCCCAGACGCACGTTGTAGCTGTTGGGGTTGACCTGGCCGGCGGCGAACGGGGTGATGCGGAGGCGGCCGTCGTGAGCGGCAGCGTTGATCTCCGGGCCGGTGAGGATCATTGCCTGCCTTCTTCCGCGGTGTCGGGAGCGATGAGGACGTGCTGGACGGCCTGGTCCAGACGCAGGCCGGCCTCGTGCGTGCACTCGCCGAGGTAGGTCTCGGCGAGGTAGTCGGTGGTCAGCACGGTGGTGATCGCGTCAGGCAAGGGATCGGGTGCGATGACGAGCGGGCCGGTCTGGGCGGTCAGATGTGACAGCCAGCCAGTGAAGTCCCTGCGTGCCGGCTCGGGTACGTGGGCGTTCACCAGCTGGTTGGCGAACGGCTCGATGGAGAGCAGGTCGCCCTGGGTGAGGGTGTCGCCGAGTGGTACGGCGCGTAGTGCCGTCTCGTTGAGGATGACCGCGTCTGATCCGAGTGCCGTACGCAGGCGGGTGGTGAGGTCCATGAGCAGGCTGCGCCGGTCGAGGGACTGGTGGCGGTAGGCCGGTCTGATCGGGCCGAGGACGCCGGCCAGCTGCTGCTTGACGTCCTCGATGCGTGAGCGCAGGCCCACAAGCTCCGTGGGAACGACGCTCGGGGCCCGATCCGGGAAGGACGTGGTGCCCGCACCCCATCCCCTGCCCACGGGCGTGGCGATGGCATAGCCGTCGGCGAGTTCCCGGCCCTTGACGACCAGGGTGTCTTCGATCCGGACCGGCCCGTACTGATTGCTGTGGCAGTGCCCGGCGAGGACCACGTCGAGGAAGGGAGAGGCTGCCGCGAGTTTCCGGTCCTCGTCGAAGCCGGAGTGGCTGAGCAGGACCCAGCTGTCCACCTCGTGGTGGTGAGCGAGCATCAGCTCGCCTAGGGCCTGGAGGGGATCGATGACACAGTGGCCGGTTCGCTGGGAGGCTGGGATCGAGTGGAAGGCTTGCCGACCGATCACAGCGGTTACGCCGACGCGACGTCCAGCGATGTCCGCGATGTACAAGCGGCGGAAGAGTGCGTCGCCGGTGTTGGCGTCGACGACGTTGGCACAGACAGTGCGCCGGTGAAGGTCCGGCTCGAAGTGGTGACCCCAGCCGTGGTTGCCGGGGGCCAGCACGTCGTACAGCTTGAGCAGGATCTCCCGCTCGATGGTGCCGCGGGCGAGGCGGTAGTAGCCGCTGCCTTCGAAGAAGTCGCCGCAGTCCACGATGAGCGAGGTCGGGCGCAGCGCGTGGAGGTGGGTCAGGAACGGCGCGGCGTTGTGGAAGGAGGAGTGGACGTCGGTCGTGGCAACGATCTGGCGCAGGTTCCGGCCGTCGGTGGTCATGGGGTGACCTCGCAGATGTCGGCGCCCAGGGTGCGCAGCTTGCCGGACAGGTCGGCGTGGCCGCGGCGCAGTTGGTCGAGGCCGCCGATAGTGGTGACGCCTCGGGCGGTGAGGCCGGCGACCATGAGGGCGGACCCGGTGCGGATGTCAGTGGCTTCGACGCCCGCGCCCGTCAGCTGTTGGGGCCCGGCCAGGCGGCATTCGGTGGGGGAGATCTCGTCGATCTCGGCGCCCAGGCGGGACAGCTGCGGCAGCAGGTTGCCGTGGCGGCCGGGATTGATGGCGTCGGCGAACAGGTGCGTACCGGGCAGTCCGAGGGCGAGTGCCATGAGCGGTGGTTCGAAGTCGGCGTCCAGGCCGGCCGGGCTCAGGGAGGCGATGGCCCGCAGGGGACGGCCAGTGGGGGCTGTCTCCTGGGCGCGGACGGTAAGGCCATTCGGCTCCGCGTCTGCGGGGATGCCGAGCTGATGAAGGGCAGCCACGAACGGGCCCACGTCCTTGCCCTGCACGCCGTCGATACGGGCAGTACCGCGCGTCGCGGCGATCGCGCAGGCCAGTGTGGCTGCCTCGATCTTGTCTCCGGGCACTGTCCAGGCAGCGGGGGCAGTCGGCGGCGAGGAGGGCGGTGAGAGAGTGAGTGCATGCTCGCCGACTCGCGTCTCCCAGCCCACCGAACTGAGGGCGTCGAGCACGCTCAGGACTTCGGGCGAGAGGTTTGGCTGACCCAGCCGTAAAGGTCGGCCGGTTGTGAAGGCGCGCAGTGTCGCGGCCACGGTCGCACCGCGGGAGCGGAAGGGCAGTGCGATGGAGACGGTGCCGGTCTGTGAGGTGTGGGCCTCGATGCCGTATCCGGAACTGTCCTGCCGGCTCTGGTCGCCGAACGCCTCGTACACCTTGAAGTGCAGATCCATCCCGCGCGCACCGATCCGGCAGCCGCCTGGCCAGGGCAGCCGCGCCTGGCCGTAACGCGCGAGCAGGGCGGGGACGAGGTAGTACGAGGCTCGGATGTGGGCTGCCTGCGCCAGATCGGGCAGTCCCCGAGATGACTCCGTCGGCAGGATCACATGGGTGGTCGGTTCGCCGACAGGCTGCGTGACATGCCAGCCCGCTTGTTGCAGCAGAACGAGCATGACCTGGACGTCCGTGCTGTCCGGGACGTTGCTCAGCCGAACCGGGCGGTCGAGGGCAGCCGTGGCGGCCAGGAGCGGCAGAGCGGCGTTCTTGGACCCGTCGACGCTCACGGTGCCGGCGAGCGGCGGCCCAGGGCGTACGGCGATCACCTCGGCGGCCACGCCGGGGGCGTGGGTGGTCGTCATCATCAACTCCTCTGCAGAGGAAGGAAACAGGCCATGTCCTGGCTGGGTTTGGTGATCAGATCGATCTCGGCCCAGCAGCGCTTGCCGTTCTCCGTCGGCTCGGCGCGGTACCGGTCAGCGAGAGCGGCGACGAGGAACAGGCCCCGGCCGCCCTCGCTGTCCGCATCGGGCAGAGCCGGCTGGGGCAGCACCGGGCTCGCGTCGCAGACCTCGACTCGCAGGACGGCCTCGTCGAGACAGACTGTGAGCGAGGCCGATCCGGTGCCGGCGTACTGCACCGCGTTGGTGACGAGCTCGCTGACCACTAGTGCAGCCGCGTGCACCACCTCGGCGTCCAGCTCCGTGTTCCAGCCCGCTATCGCGACCACGGTCTGGTGCCGGGCCTCGCTCGCTGCGGCGGGCGTCGAGGGCAGGGAAAGAGCGAGCTGGTGCGCTTCCATGAGCGGCCTCCCGGTGTAGGTGGGGCCACACCAAGCAACCAGCCCGTCGCCGTGAGCGGTTAGCTCGTGCGCGTGTGCTGCATGAGTTATGCAGGAGCTGCATCACCGCCAACTACGACTGATCTATGCTCGATTGAGCAGGCAGGATCAGCGACGGCGGAGGGAGCCGTGGCAGATGGCCGATGCATATGGGGAAGCGAGACGGATCGGAGAACGGATCCGTCGGGCACGGGTGTTACAGCGGCGTTCACAGCACGACGTGGCCGCAGCGCTCGGGTATCACCAGTCCAAGGTGAGCCGTCTGGAGAGCGGTCGTGGCACGGAGGACATCCGCGTATTACGCGCCGTCGCGCAGGAACTGGACATCCCACCTGACGAGTTGGGCCTCGCCCCCGCTCAGGGCGCCTCTGTCGCCGACCCAGAAGCTGATGACATGCACCGCCGCACCTTCCTTGCCGCGAGCATTGCAGCGCTCGCGACCCCGGCCGGCTCTTCGGCCCCGCACACCGCCCTCGTCCAGGCACTCTTGCCCGGCCCCGGCCACGCGGGCACCGGTGGCCCACAGGACACGGCCGTCCTGTACGAACGAGTCGGATCGGCGCTCAGGCTCTTCCACGCCTGCCACTACACAGAGCTGGAGCGCACCCTCCCGGATCTGATCGGTGACCTGCGACTGGCCGCCAGCGAGGCGACGGCCAGGGGCACGGTGTCCGGGCTCCTGGCCACGGCGTACCAGACCGCGACCAGCCTGCTGCTCAAACAGCACGACCAGGGCAACGCATGGCTCGCCGTCGGCCGGGCGATGGCCGAAGCAGAACGTTCGGGCGACCCGGTGGTCCTCGCCTCCAGCGTCCGTGTCCAGGCCCACGTCCTGGTGCGCGAGAAGCACGCCACCGAAGCTGTCACTTTGGTCAGGCACACCGCCGACCAGCTCACCGGTTCCTACGACCGGCGCCCTCCGAAGTACCTCGCCGCCGTAGGACTGCTGCTCCTGCGCGGCGTGACCGCGGCCAGCAGCCGCGGTGATCGCGCGGCCACGAAGGAATTCCTCACTGAGGCCAAGGAAGTCTCCCGGTACGTGACCCTGGACCGGTGTGACGCCTGGGCCACCTTCAGCCCGACCAATGTCGCCTTGCACGAGCTGAGCGCCCTGGTGGCCTTCGGTGACGCCGGCCTTGCCCTCCAGGCGGCCCGACCCCTCATGCGCCGACACATCCCGGTCCCCGAGCGCCGCGCCGCCCTATGGGTCGAGGCGGCCCGCGCGTACAGCCAGCAGGGCCGCCTCGCCGACGGCTACCAGGCGCTGCGCATTGCCGAGACCTGCGCCGCCCAGGACATCCGCCGTCCCGACGTCCGCAACCTGGTCGCCGACATGGCCGCCCGCGACCGCCGTCGTACGCTGCCGGAACTGCACCACTTCAGCCGCCAACTGGGAGTCCCCGCGTGACCGAACCGACCGCCCCGGACAAGAAGCCCTTCCTGTACGTCGTCGTGTGCGCGGCCGGTGTCGCCCGTGACGTCGGCAAGCTGATCACCGCTGCCCAGGAGGCGAACTGGGACGTCGGTGTCGTCGCCACACCGCAGGGCCTCGGCTTCATCGACGCGACTGCGGTCGAGGCACAGACCGGCTACCCGATCCGCTCCGCCTGGCGCTCGCCGGGCGACCCTCGTCCGCTGCCGCCGGCGGACGCCATCGCGGTCGCCCCGGCCACCTTCAATACGATCAACAAGTGGGCCGCCGGGATATCCGACACCCTGGCGCTGGGCATCCTGTGCGAGGCGTACGGCATGGGCATCCCGACTGTGGCGCTGCCCTACCTGAACTCCGCCCAGGCCGCCCACCCCGCCTACCAGGAGAGCCTGGACCGGCTGCGAGGCATAGGTGTCCTGATCGGCTCATGCGAACCGCACCGGCCGAGGGCTGGCGGCGCGGCGGATGCCTTCCGCTGGGAGGAAGCACTGGAGTTGCTGGAGCCTCTGATCAGCACGGTGCAGTGACGCCATCCTTCCCCATGAGCGGGTCGCGACGATCAGCGCCCACGGCGACCCGCCCGCCGTGTCCGAGTGAAACCACCGTCCCCCTTCGAGGTGCCTGGCCGCCCGACGGCCCCCTCCGGCACTGAAAAGGGCGAGGCCCGAAGGCCCCGCCCGATCCGCAAGGAACGCCGGCTCAGGGCCAGACAAGGCAATAGGGCTGGTGCCCCGCCTCATGCAGCCGATGCGAGAAGTCCTGCCACTCGTGCAGCAACTGGTACACATTGAACGCGTCCCGCGGACCCCCTCGGTCCGGGACCGTCGACCAGATGAAGGCCGCCGCGCCGACCGCCTCCTCGCCGATGCCGCGCAGGGGGTCGACGACGGTCATGGGGAGCTTGACGACCGCGTAGTCGGGGTGCAGGACGACCAGTTCCAGGGGCGGGACCTTGTGCAGGGGGACGCCCTCGATGCCGGTCAGGACCATCGCGGCCATCGTCTCCGGCTTGATCTTGGTGAACATGCCGTTCATGCCCAGCTCGTCGCCGCCGAGTTCCTCGGGACGCATCGAGATGGGGACGCGGGCCGCGGTCGCGCCGTCCGGCGCGCCGAAGTATTTGTACGTCACCCCCACCCGACCACCATTCCTGCTCCCCGCCCTCAGGCGGTCGGCCCGGTGGTCGGACCGGCCGTCGATCGGTCGCTCCAGCCGGCTCTCCAGCTGCCGATCACCCTGCCGGTCGTACCGCTCGGGCTCACCCGGTACACCCTGTGTCTGACGTGCGTCGCTCTGTCGTGCCTCGCTCTGCCGTGCTTCGGTCGCTTCGTCCGCGTCGCGCCGGTGCCTTCCCCGCCGGGCACGTCGAGGACCCAGGTCATCAGTCCCCTCGCCCAGTCCGCCACCGCGATGCATATCTCCACCCGACTGCTTTTCTAGGACGCGTGGCCCCCGCCGCGCAACCCGATCATCGTGTCAGTGACCTCCCCCACGGCCGCCCGCCGAAACGTGCGGTGAACAACCAGTCCACGGGTTCTGGTCCGGCCCCTGATCATTACGTGCGTGAGAGCTGTGTGTATCAGCTCTCAGTCTCGCAGATGGCGGATGGCGGCGCTTGGATCTTGAGGCGGGCCACGCGCCCGTCGGGTCGCGGCCTACCCTGAGGAGGTCACCCCAGCAGCCGGAGTCCGAGAAGCCGGAGAAGCAGCAGGTCATGAGTGCCCTGAGCGAAATGCCCTATCCCTACGACGCGCCCGCCTCCCAGGCGCTGTTCGACCGTGCCTCCGGCGTCACGCCCGGCGGTGTGAACTCGCCGGTGCGCGCCTTCCGCGCCGTCGGCGGCACGCCCCGCTTCATGGTGTCCGGCCAGGGCCCGTACCTCACCGACGCCGATGGCCGCGAGTACGTCGACCTCGTCTGCTCCTGGGGGCCCATGATCCTCGGGCACGCGCACCCCGAGGTCATCGCCGCCGTCCAGGAGGCCGTCGCCCGCGGCACCTCCTTCGGCACGCCCGGTGAGGGCGAGGTCGCGCTCGCCGAGGAGATCGTCGCCCGGGTCGAGCCCGTGGAGCAGGTGCGGCTGGTCAGCAGCGGCACGGAGGCGACCATGAGCGCGATCCGGCTCGCCCGCGGGTTCACCGGCCGGTCCAAGGTGATCAAGTTCGCCGGGTGCTACCACGGGCACGTGGACGCGCTGCTCGCCGCCGCCGGGTCCGGGGTCGCCACGTTCGCGCTGCCCGACACCCCCGGTGTCACCGGCGCCCAGGCCGGCGACACGATCGTGCTGCCGTACAACGACCTGGAGGCCGTGCAGGAGGCCTTCCACCGGTACCCGGGTGAGATCGCCTGCGTGATCACCGAGGCCTCGCCCGGGAACATGGGCGTCGTGCCGCCGGACCCCGGGTTCAACCAGGGACTGAAGGACGCCTGCCGCAAGAACGGCGCCCTCTACGTCTCCGACGAGGTCATGACCGGGTTCCGTACCAGCCGTGCCGGCTGGTACGGCATCGACGGGGTCAAGCCGGACCTGATGACCTTCGGGAAGGTCATGGGGGGCGGTTTCCCCGCCGCGGCCTTCGGCGGGCGGGCCGATGTGATGGCCCACCTCGCCCCCGCCGGGCCCGTCTACCAGGCCGGCACCCTCTCCGGGAACCCCGTCGCCACCGCCGCCGGGCTCGCCCAGCTGCGGCTGCTGGACGACGCGGCGTACGAGAAGGTCGACGCCGTGTCCGCGCAGATCCAGTCCCTGGTCAGCGAGGCGCTCGGCAAGGAGGGCGTCGCGCACCGGGTGCAGACCGCCTCCAACATGTTCTCGGTGTTCTTCACCGACCGGCAGGTCCGCACCTACGAGGACGCCAAGCGGCAGGAGTCGTACCGCTTCACCGCGTTCTTCCACTCGCTGCTGTCGAACGGCGTCTACCTGCCGCCGTCGTCCTTCGAGTCCTGGTTCGTGTCCACGGCCCACGACGAGCGGGCCATCCAGAAGATCGCCGACGCCCTCCCGGCGGCGGCCCGGGCGGCTGCGGAGGCCACCGCGTGAGCATCAGCAACGGCAGCAGGGACAAGGACGTCACCGTCGTCCACCTCATGCGGCACGGTGAGGTCGACAACCCGGACGGGGTGCTGTACGGGCGGCTGCCCGGGTACCACCTGTCCGAGCTGGGGCGGCAGATGGCGGACCGGGTCGCCGAGCACCTCGCCTCCCGGGACGTGACGTACGTCTGTGCCTCGCCGCTGGAGCGGGCTCAGGAGACGGCCACCCCGGTCGCCAAGGCGCACGGCCTCGACCTGGACACCGACGAGCGGCTCATCGAGGCCGACAACGTCTTCCAGGGCAAGACCTTCGGGGTGGGGGACGGCGCGCTGCGCAGGCCCGAGAACTGGAAGCACCTGGTCAACCCGTTCAAGCCGTCCTGGGGTGAGCCGTACGTCGACATCGTCGTGCGGATGATGGGCGCGCTGAACGCGGCCAAGGACCAGGCACGCGGGCACGAGGCGGTGCTGGTCAGCCATCAGCTGCCGGTCTGGATCGTGCGCTCCTACGTCGAGCGGCGGCGGCTGTGGCACGATCCGCGCAAGCGGCAGTGCACGCTCGCCTCCCTGACGTCCTTCACCTATCTCGGCGACAGGATCGTGTCGGTCGGCTACAGCGAGCCCGCCATCGATCTCGTCCCGGCCCATCTGCGGGCCGGTGCCAAGCCGCAGAAGGGCACGGGCACCGCCCAGGGGAAGGCCTTCGGAGCCTGAACCAGCGGTTTCTGACGGTCCGTTTGGAGTCGCTTAGCACGGTTTTTCGGTACCCGTTACTAAAACCATACAAATTAACGGAACCTCCCCGATCGTCGCGCCCTCTGACTGGGTGACCATCAACCGGCGCAACGATCGGGGATCTCCATGCGCACCGTCTCCCGGACCCACTCCCGCAGGGGAATGCTCGGACTCGGCGCGGGCGTGGCGGCCGCCGCCACCCTGGCCGGCTGCGGGAGCCACACGTCATCGGACGGCTCCGGGCGGCCGGACGGTTCCGATCAGGGGAAGAACGCCGAGGGCGGCGGGACCGGCTCGCGTCCGGGCAAGCCGATCGGGGACGGCTCCACGTCCTTCACGGGCAAGCAGCCGCACCAGCCGGCCAAGCCCGAGCCGCTGCAGCCGGGCCAGACCCCGCCGCAGTTCGTCATCTTCTCCTGGGACGGCGCCGGCGAGGTCGGCAACGGACTCTTCCCGCGCTTCCTGGACCTCGCCAAGGAACACGGCGCGAGCATGACCTTCTTCCTCTCGGGGCTCTACCTGCTGCCCGAGTCGAAGAAGCGGCTGTACCTGCCCCCGAACAACCCGCGCGGCGCCTCCGACATCGGTTACCTCACCGACGAGCACATCAAGGCGACGCTCACGAACGTGCGCCGGGCCTGGCTGGAGGGCCACGAGATCGGCACCCACTTCAACGGGCACTTCTGCTCCGGCCACGGCACGGTCGGCAACTGGACCCCGCGCCAGTGGAAGAGCGAGATCGACCAGGCGAAGGCGTTCGTGAAGCAGTGGCGGACCAACACCGGCTGGCACGACCTGCCCTCGCTGCCCTTCGACTACGACAAGGAGCTGGTCGGCGGCCGTACGCCCTGCCTGCTCGGCCAGAACAACCTGCTGCCCACCGCCCGTGAGCTGGGCTGGCGCTACGACGCCTCCTCGCCGGGCGGCCGCCAGGTGTGGCCGCAGAAGCGGCTCGGGATCTGGGATCTGCCGCTACAGCAGATACCTTTCCCCGGACGTTCCTTCGAGGTGCTCTCGATGGACTACAACATGCTCGCCAACCAGTCCGTGAACTCCACCAAGGCGCCCGCCTACAACTACCCGGCCTGGCGCAAGCAGTCCGCGCAGGCGTACATAGCGGGCTTCCAGCGGGCATACGAGACAAACCGGGCACCGTTCTTCATAGGCAACCACTTCGAGCACTGGAACGGCGGCATCTACATGGACTCCGTCGAGGAGGCCTTCAAGCACATCGCGCGGGAGAAGGAGAAGGGCGCGGACGTGCGGCTGGTCTCCTTCCGGCAGTTCGTCGACTGGATGGACGTGCAGAAGCCCGAGGTGCTCGCCAAGCTGCGCACGCTGGGCGTCGGGCAGAAGCCCGCCGCCGGGTGGAAGAGCTTCCTGGCCTAGGGCCGGGCCCTGGCGTGCTGCCGGAAATGTCCCGTGTAAATACGCCCTGAAATGCGGTTTTCCGCCCGGCAGGGGGGTGCCACAGATCGCCGGGACGGGCATGCGAAACTTTTCACATGAGTACCCGTAGCCGCGCCGCCCTGCTCAGCGCCGTGGCCGCCGTGGCGGCCCTGTCCCTGTCCGCGTGCGGCAAGGGCGGCATCTCCGGCGGCGGTGGCAACACCAACTTCGTCACCGGCAACAACGGCATCGAGACCGTGCCGGCGGGCAAGCGCGCCGCGGCCCCGGACCTGTCCGGCGAGACCATCGACGGCAAGACCCTGGACGTCGCCCGGTACAAGGGCCAGGTCGTCGTCATCAACGTCTGGGGCTCGTGGTGCGGCCCGTGCCGCGAGGAGGCGCAGTACTTCTCCAAGGTGTCGAAGCAGTACGAGGGCAAGGGCGTGCAGTTCGTGGGCATCAACACCCGCGACACGAGCACGACCCCCGCGGTCGCCTTCGAGAAGGAGCACGGGATCGCCTACCCGAGTCTCTACGACCCGTCGGGCAAGCTGATGCTCCGCTTCCAGAAGGGCACGCTCAACCCGCAGCTCATCCCCTCCACGCTCGTCATCGACCGGCACGGGAGGGTCGCCGCCAGGGCCCTGGAGGCGCTCGACGACACCTCCCTGCTGGACATGCTCAAGCCGGTCGTGGCGGAGAAGTGACATGAGCGCACTCGTGACGCTGGCCGAGACCGGCCGGAACATGACCGTACTCAACGGCGCCCTGATCGTCTCCGCGCCGATCGCCCTGATCGGCGGGCTGGTCTCGTTCTTCTCGCCCTGTGTCCTGCCGCTCGTCCCCGGCTACCTCTCCTACGTCACCGGTGTCGCCGGCACGGACCTGGCCGAGGCCAGGCGGGGGCGGATGGTCGCCGGAGCCTCCCTGTTCGTGTTCGGCTTCAGCGCCGTGTTCATCTCGACCGGGGCGCTGTTCGGCTTCTTCGGCCAGAACCTGCGGGCCTACCAGGACACGCTCACCGAGGTGCTCGGCGCGCTCATGATCCTCATGGGCGTGTTCTTCATGGGTCTGCTGCCCGGCCTCACCCAGCGCGAGTTCCGCTTCCACCGGCGGCCGGTGACCGGCCTGGTCGGCGCGCCCCTGCTGGGAGCGCTCTTCGGCATCGGCTGGACCCCCTGCCTCGGCCCGACGCTGTCTTCCGTGAGCCTGCTCGCCATGCGGGAGTCCAGCGCCGGACGCGGAGCACTCCTGCTGGTCGTCTACTGCATCGGTCTGGGCATCCCGTTCGTCCTCACCGCGGTCGCCTTCCGCAAGGCGCTCGGTGCCTTCGGCTGGGTCAAGCGTCACTACGTGTGGGTGATGCGCATCGGCGGCGCGATGATGATCGTGACCGGTGTGCTGCTGCTGACCGGGGTGTGGAACAGCATGGTGCAACAGCTGCAGATCTGGTCCGACGGCTTCAATGTGGGGATCTGACCGATGAGCAAGACGGAAACCGGCAAGGGCCGGGACCAGCAGGACGGTCAGGAGGACCTCGGCGCGGCCGGCTCCCGGCTGTCCACCGCGCCGCGGGACGAGATCTCCTCCGCGCCCGCCCTCGGCGTCATCGGCTGGGCCCGCTGGTTCTGGCGCCAGCTGACCTCCATGCGGGTCGCGCTGCTGCTGCTCCTGCTGCTCTCGCTCGGCGCGATCCCCGGCTCGCTGATCCCGCAGAGCAGCGCCGACCTGAACAAGGTCGACGACTTCCGCAAGGCCCACAAGACGCTCGCGCCGGTCTACGACAAGCTCGGCCTGTTCCACGTCTACAGCTCGGTGTGGTTCTCCGCGATCTACATCCTGCTGTTCGTCTCCCTCATCGGCTGCATCGTCCCGCGCACCTGGCAGTTCGTCGGCCAGCTGCGCAGCCGGCCGCCGGGCGCGCCCAAGCGGCTGACCCGGCTGCCCGCGTACACGACGTGGCGTACGGAAGCCGATCCCGAGCAGGTCCGCGAGGCCGCGCTCGCCCTGCTGAAGAAGCGCCGCTTCCGCGCCCACGTCGCCGGTGACGCCGTCGCCGCCGAGAAGGGCTATCTGCGTGAGCTGGGCAACCTCGTCTTCCACATCGCCCTGATCGTGCTGCTGGTCGCCTTCGCCTCCGGCCAGCTGTTCAAGTCGGACGGCACCAAGCTGGTCGTCGAGGGCGGCGGCTTCGCCAACGCGCTCCCCAACTACGACGACTTCAAGTCCGGCAGCCTGTTCCAGAGCGACGACCTCGTGCCGTTCAGCTTCGACCTGAAGGACTTCAAGGGCACCTACGAGGTCACCGGCCCGAACCGGGGCACGCCGCGCACCTTCGAGGCGAAGATCGACTACAGCGAGGGTGCGTACGGCAAGGACAGGTCGACCACCATCAAGGTCAACGAGCCGCTGCGCATCGGCGACTCCAAGGTCTACCTCGTCAGCCACGGCTACGCGCCCGTCATCACCGTCCGCGACGGCAAGGGCAACAAGGTCTTCCACGACGCGGTGCCGCTGCTGCCGCTCGACGGCAACGTCACCTCCAACGGCGTGGTGAAGGTCTACGACGGCTACCGCAACCCGCAGGGCAAGACGGAACAGCTCGGTTTCCAGGCCTTCTTCGTGCCGACCTTCAACCCCAAGGCCGGCACGATGCTCTCGCAGTTCCCCGCGCTGGTGAACCCGCTGCTCGCGGTGAACGCCTACCACGGCGACCTCGGTGCCGTGAACGCGGGCATGGCGCAGAGCGTGTACCAGCTGGACAAGACGCACATGAAGGCGTTCAAGGACAGCAAGGGCCAGCTGCTGAAGAAGCTCCTGCAGCCGGGCGACACGCTCACGCTGCCGAACGGCGCCGGGTCCATCACCTTCGAGAAGGACGTCAAGGAATGGGCCGGCTTCGAGATCGTCCAGGAGCCCGGCGGCGGCTGGGCGCTCGGCGGCGCACTCGCCGCGATCCTCGGTCTGGCCGCTTCCCTGTTCATCCAGCGGCGCCGGGTGTGGGTGCGCGCGGTGCGCGGCTCCGACGGCGTCACGGTCGTCGAGATGGCCGGGCTGGGCCGCAGCGAGTCCGCCAAGGTGCCCGAGGAACTGGGCGCCCTCGCCGGAACCCTCTACGACCGGGCGCCGGGGGCTCCGGACCCCGGCGACGAGCCCGACGACGACTCCCCCGAACTTCCCGTCGTACCTGCCGAAGGGGCTGAGAAATGACTCTCGCCGCCGCAACGAACGAACACCTCGCGAGCGTCAGCAACACGCTGATCTACTCGGCCATGGCCGTCTACACGCTTGCCTTCTTCGCGTACATCGCCGAATGGCTCTTCGGCAGCCGCAGCAAGGTCGCCCGGACGGCCGCGGCGCTGACGGCGGCGTCCCCCGCGAAGGCTCCCGCCGTCACGGTGAAGCGGGCGGGGGGCACCGCCGTGCTGGAGCGGCCCGAGGTCGTCGTCCGCTCGGCGTCCGGCGCCCGTGACGTACCGGACGGGCCGGGCGCGCACGGCGGGGACGCGCAGGGCGACCTCTACGGCCGTATCGCCGTCTCGCTCACCGTGCTCGCCTTCCTGGTGGAGCTGGGCGGTGTCGTCTGCCGCGCGGCCTCCGTGGAGCGGGCGCCGTGGGGCAACATGTACGAGTTCAACATCACCTTCTCCACCGTCGCCGTCGGCGTGTACCTCGCGCTGCTGGCACTGCGGAAGAACGTGCGCTGGCTCGGGCTGTTCCTGATCACCACGGTCCTCCTCGACCTCGGCCTCGCCGTCACCGTCCTGTACACGGCGAGCGACCAGCTGGTCCCCGCGCTGCACTCGTACTGGCTGTACATCCACGTCTCCACCGCGATCTTCTGCGGCGCGGTGTTCTACGTCGGCGCGGTCGCCACGATCCTGTACCTGTTCAAGGACTCGTACGAGAACAAGCTGCAGACCGGCGGCAAGCCCGGCGCGTTCGCGACCTCGGTGCTGGAGCGCCTGCCCGCCTCCGCCTCGCTGGACAAGTTCGCCTACCGGGTCAACGCGGCCGTCTTCCCGCTGTGGACCTTCACGATCATCGCGGGCGCGATCTGGGCGGGCGACGCCTGGGGCCGGTACTGGAACTGGGACCCGAAGGAGACCTGGTCCTTCATCACCTGGATCGCCTACGCCTGCTACCTGCACGCCCGCGCGACGGCCGGCTGGAAGGGCCGCAAGGCCGCCTACCTGGCGATGCTCGCCTTCGGCTGCTGGCTGTTCAACTACTACGGCGTCAACATCTTCGTCAGCGGCAAGCACTCCTACGCGGGCGTGTGAGCCGCGGGTCGCCCACACTGGTGTCATGAGCGGTTCCATCGCACAGGGCACCAGCCAGACCCACGGGAACACGCACATACTCCACTTGCTGGTGCGGCTCCCGAGGCGCATGGAAGACGTCTGGCCGGCGGTGGCCACCCCCGAGGGACTCGGGGCGTGGTGCACCGCCGTCGACGTTCTGGAACCCAGGCTCGGCGGTGCGGTCACCCTGCGGGAGCTGGGCTCCGGCAGGGTCACGGCCTGGGACGTGGACCGGGTCGCGGAGTACACCGTCGCGCGCGGCCGGATCCGGTTCCACCTGGAGCGGGACGAGGGCGGCGGCTGCGCGCTGCGGTTCACCCACGAGTTCCAGGGCGAGGGGGAGTCGGAGCAGAACTGGCGGACCCGATTCGAACGTCTGATCGGACGCGGTGAGGGCGCGCAGGCCCTCCCGGGGCAGGAGCCCTCGCAGCCCACCGAGCCTGCGGAGCCCCTTCCCGGGCAGTTCACCTAGGACACCGCGGACAGGCTTCCGTGGGCCACCGAGGCGATGTGGTCGCGCAGCCGCTCGACGTACAGCCGCAGGTTCTTCGCCGCCACGTCCGTGTCCGGGTACCGGCTCGCCAGCCACAGCCCCTCGTGCAGCCGGTTCACCCACACGCACACCTGATCGCCGTACGACACCCGCAGCAGCGCGTGCGCCCGCTGCTCCGCCCAGCGTTCGGCGCCGGGGAAGGTCCGGGTGTCGACGTAGGAGACGATCGAGTACAGGTCGGGTGAGGTCGGCCGGAAGTCCGCGCCGAGCAGGCGCAGCACCCGGGCCAGCGGCATCCGGGCCAGTGACCGGTTGGCCTGCAGCTGCGCCCGCACCGCCCGCAGGGTCTCCGGGAAGCCCGCCGTACGGCCGACCGGGACCTCGATGGGAGCGCCGCCCACGTACCAGCCCACCGAGTCGTTCCACCGCGACTTCACCCGGGTGTGGAACGGCACCACGGTCCGGTACACCGACTGCCCGCCCAGCTCGTGCACGATCAGCCCGGTCGCGGCCAGCAGACCGACCATGCTGCCGCCGTACGGCCTGCAGTACGCCTCGAACGCCGCCGCCTCGGCCGCGTCCGTCAGCGGCTCGCACAGCATGCGCTGCCTCGGCAGCGGGCCGCCCGGCTCCACCCCCAGGTCGACCGGGAAGCCCGGCAGCATGCCGTCGCAGCGCTGGATGAACTCGCGCCAGCGCTCCACGACCGCGTGCCGGCCGTCGATGCCGTCCGCGTCGGCGCGCTCGATCTCGCAGAAGTCGACGTAACTCGCCGCCGGCGCCAGCGAGCCGGGCTCGGTGCCGGCCAGGCCCGCCGTGTACAGCTCGTCGATCTCGGCGGCGATCCGGGTCAGCGAGTAGGCGTCGACGTTGCTGTGGTCGAAGGCCATGTACACGCTGACGCCGTCGTCCCGGACGACCGCGGTGTAGATCAGGTTCGGCCAGCGCAGCGCGTCGGCGACGGTGTCGAAGCGGTCCTGGAGGTGCCGGACCAGCTCGTCGGCGTCGTCGAAGTCGCCCGCGTCCTCGCGGTGCAGGGACACATCCGCGGCGTCCAGCGTGAAGCGCCGCAGTTCGTCTCCGGAGGGGCCGGCCCAGCGGAAGCCGCTGCGCAGCGTCTCGTGCCGCACCGTCCAGGTGCGCAGCGCCTCCTGGAGCGCGTCGAGGTCGACCGGGCCCGGCAGGTCGAAGGCGGTGCCGAGCCAGGTGGGCACGAACAGCCCGTCCTCCCGGACGCACCTGGCCGTCCTGATGTGCGACTCCTGGATGTAGGCGGGCGGCCGGGAGTCCTCCGGCAGTGCCGTCGCCGCCGCCACGGTCGCCGGGCTCAGCGTCCATTCGACGAGCCGTCCCGGCCGGACCTCGCAGCGCTGGATGTCAGTGATTCGCACGCGTCTCCTATCGGCAAAAAAAGGGGGGCCCTGAAGACGGGCCCCCTTGATGGCAATGCCACGGGACGCGGCCGGGACATGCCCGCCCGGTTCTTTTCAACGGATCGGGTGGTGGGCCGAACGCGGGAGTGAATAACGGGGAGTGACGGAAGAGGGGTGGGGTTCAGCCGACGGTGATCGAGTCGAGCTTCTCGCGCAGGTACACATGCGAGTCGACCGGCGGGTACGCCACCCGGCCCACCGGCGCCGGCACGGACTCCACCCGGGTGCCCGGGGTGCACTCGCCGAAGTACACGAGCGACATCAGCTCCTCGGCGGGCGCGTCGAGCGGCGGCGGCAGCACCCGGTGCCGCCCGGACCGCCACCGGTCACCCGTCCAGCGGGCCAGCAGGTCGCCGACGTTGACGGTGAACGCGTCCGGGTCGTACGGCGCGTCCTCCCAGCCCCCGGCGTCGGTGTAGATCTGCAGCCCGCCCTTCCCGGCCTGCCGGTCGAGGATGGTCACGGTCCCGAAGTCGGTGTGCGGCCCGATCCGGAACTGCCCCGGCAACGGCTCGCCGGTCACCTGGGTGCCCGGATACCAGTTGATGTTGAAGCCGTACGTCGGATGGTCCATGTGCCGCGAGAAGAAGTCGCGCTCCAGCCCCAGCGCGTAGCCCAGCAGGGACAGCAGCTCCTTCTCCAGGGCGGCCATCCGGGCCAGGTACTGCCGGCACAGCGTCCGGAGCGCGGGGACCTCGGCCGGCCACACGTTGGGCGCGTACCACTCCGCGTTGACGACGGGGTCCTCGAAGGGCTCGTCCGTCGCGAAGGTCAGCGACTCCTTCAGGTCGGGCGGGGTCTCGGTGCCCTCCGCGTACCCGTTGGCCTCGGCACCGGGGCCGAGCCAGCCCCGGCCGCCGACCTTCGCCTCGTACGCCTGCTTGGCCCCGACGGGCAGCAGGAAGAACTCCCGCGCCGCCGCCCGGATCCCGGCCCGCAGCCCCGGCTCCACCCCGTGCCCGGTGACCAGCAGGAACCCGGCGGTCTGCAGCGCCTGGTCGACGGTACGGGCGAGGGCGGCGCGGGCCGCCCGGCCGCCGTCGAACCAGGGGCGCAGATCGATGGTGGGGACACGCGTACTACTCACCGATGTCCTCATTCCACAGCTCAGGGTTGTCCTCGACGAAGCCCGTCATCAGGGCCGTGCACGTGGGGTCGTCGAGCAGGACGATCTCCACACCGTGCGCGGCGAGCCAGTCGTGGCCGCCGTGGAAGGTGGCGGCCTCGCCGATCACCACCCGGGAGATTCCGAACTGGCGGACCAGACCGCTGCAGTACCAGCACGGGGAGAGCGTGGTGACCATGGTCGTGCCGCGGTACGTGCGCTGCCGTCCCGCCGCGCGGAACGCTGCCGTCTCCGCGTGGGCGGAGGGGTCGGCGTCCTGGACCCGGCGGTTGCGGCCGCGGCCGAGGAGGGCGCCGTCGGGGGCGTAGAGCGCGGCGCCGATCGGGATCCCGCCCTCGGCCAGCCCGGCACGGGCCTCGTCGAGAGCGGCGGCGAGCCAGGCGCGGGCCTGTTCCTGGTCCATGGCTTCACTGTGCTGGGTCGGCCGCCACGAGGCAACGGGCACCGTTACACGTCACCGGCGTTCCGTGCCGTGTCCGCCTTGGCCCGGCGACGCCTGAGGTGCCTGCACAGGGCCGCCGAGGCGGCCATGACGCCGGCCGTGGCCAGCTGGGCGGGCAGCTCTGTGAGGATTCCGTGGGCGATGACGGACAGCACATGATTGAGTTGACCGGGCATGGGAGTTCCTCCGGAAGAGGTCCGGTGCCGTGCGCCCCGGGGGAGCGGTACGGCGGACGGGCGATGGCGTCAGCGTGCTGGCCCGGCCCACCGCGGCTCCACTAGTCCAGGTCTCCGTGCGTACAAGTCCGGACAAGGCCGGAGCGGGTCGACGCGTGCCGTGGGCGGGCGGGAGAGCGGAGGTTCGGTGGTGGGCAGGGGACGTCGCACGCGCCCGTGGGCGCGGTTACGCGGGCCCACGGAGGAGGCCAACCGCCTCGCGGAGCTCCTTCGGGGATGGCTGGACGATGCCGGCCTCCGCCTGGACGACCTGCTGGGGGAACTGAAACCCGAGCACTTCGAGAGCCAGACCGTGCCCGGCAGGTCGACCGTCGCGGACCGGCTGGCCGGGGTGAACCTGCGGTGGGACTTCGTGGAGGCCGTCGCCGACGCATGCTCCGGCAGCGCCGCTGAGTACGAAGGGTTACGGCAGCAGGCACGCCCCCTCCACCAGGCCGCCGTCGCCGCCGCACGTCACGGGCGGTCCGGTGGCGTCGGCCGGCAGGACCCGTCCCCGGGCGACGCGCGTCCCGGCACCCCGGACCCGGAGCGGGAACTGGTCGTCGCGCAACGGCGGTCGCTGGAACTCTCCGATCAACTCATGCGGGCACTGCACCGCACGGCGGAACTGGAGAAGGCGCGCAACGACGCCCACCACATGGTGCTGATCCTGCTGACGCTCGTCGACAAACTGCACCGTGACATCGCGACGCTGACCGCGGAACGGGACCGCAGCGCCGCCCGCGCCCCGGCCTCCGAAGCCCTCGCGGACCTGCAGGAACAGTTGGGCCACAGCGAGGCCCAGCGTCTGCAGGCCGAAGCCGAACTGACCCGTGCCCGGGACGAACGGGAGAAGGCCGACCGGCTGGCCGAGCAGTCCGCCGAACAGGTGCGCAGGCTCACGGCGGAACTCGCGCGGCTGCGGCTGGAGCAGGACGCCGCGCACCCGGAGGCCGACGCCGTACCGGCGGACCCCGGTCCCGCACCGGTGCTGCCGACGCACCCCACCGCCCACGACGACATCGACATCGCGCTGATGAAGGCCGCGCACATCCTGGACTCGGGAGCCGAGCGGCTCGACCGGCTCGCCGAGGAACTCCGGGAGGAGCCCGACGGACTCCCGGACAACTCCGCCGGGCGCACCCCGGACAACGCTTCCGACGAGGCCCTGCGCACCGTGACGGCCGCAGGCGAGTCCCCGGACAACGAGCCGGACAACAAGCCGGACAGGAAGCTGGACAACCGGTCCGACGACCAGCCGCATGACGAGGACGACGCGGACGTCGACACGTTCGTCGCGTGGGCCCTTGAACTGCCGACCTTCGACGCTCTGGAAGAGGCCTTCCCCCGCCTGATGACCACGGGCCGCGACTGGCCGCCCGGGCCGCTCACCGCTGCCCTGCAACGACTGCGGGCGACGGAGGCGACGGACAGGGCCGACGCCCTGGCCCTCGCGATCGGCTGGGCCCGTCCCGCCCCCGGACTGGTCACCCTGCTCGGCAGCCTCTCCGCCCCGGACACCGACGCGGTGATGATGGGCATGGTGGAACGGCCCGCCCGGAGCTTCCAGCAGGCCATCGGCCACCTGCGCAAGGCCGGCTTCGGCAGGTTCGCCCACCGGGTGCTGCTCGCCGCGGGCCGGCACCGCTCGATGAAGGACCTTCCGCTGCTCCTGTCCTCCTTGCCCGACGAGAGCTTCGCGGACAGGGTGCTCCTCCTGAACGGCGTGTGCGCACGCAGCGCACACCGGGTCGCCCAGATCGTCCAGCGGCTGCGGGAGGTCGGGATGTGCCAGGACGCCCACCTGCTGACGGTCGCCGCCCTGGCGAACCCGGGCGTCACCCTCACCCCGTTGGACTCCGTGCCGTGGGGACCCGAGGCGTGGTTCGACGGGGCACCGGTCACGTCACCGCACAGGCCGACACGGTCATCCGGGCCGACCGACACGGTCCTGACCACCCGTATCCGCATCAACATTCCGGGAAGCCGCCCCATCCCGCCGGTCGTCGTACGCCGCCGCGCCGCCCCGCCGCAGGAGCCGCCCGTCTCCGGGTGAGGGGGAGGATCAACCTGGTTGCAGGACCGCCATCCAGGTGCCGGCGTTCACTTCCTCTCTGCGCTGACCGACAGCCAGATCCTGTCCGGCAGGACCAGCGCCGCCCGGTCCAGGTCCACGTCCTCGATGCCGGACAGCCAGCGGCGGGCGACGCCGACGACCGGGCCGAGGATCAGTGACTCCAGCAGGGGTGCCGGAAGCGGAGCGAGGTCGCCGGAGTCCACGTACCGGTCCGCCCACTGCGCGAGCGGGGAGAGCCGGGCCTCCTGGGCGTCCCGGAGCCGCTTGCCGTCGGCCATGCCCTGGCGGTCGGCGTACGAGGAGTGCAGCAGCAGCGCCGCCTCCCGGTGCTCTTGTACGAAGTTCAGGTAGGCCCGGACGAGGGCACGAATACCGGTATGGGCGGTACGGGTGTGCTCCAGCGCCGCTGCCAGCTCGCCGAGCAGCCGGCCGAGCCAGCGCGTCAGCAGCGCGTTCATCAGCCCGTCGACGCTCCCGAAGTGGTGGTACAGGCTGCCGAGGCTCACCCCGCTCGCCCGGGTGAGCGCCGCGACCGTCAGCCCCTGCTCACCCGACTCGGCGTAGACCCGCAGTGCGGCGTCCAGGAGCTGTTCGACCGTGGCCTCGCCACGCTGCTGCTTGGGGCTCATACTGAAGTGCTTTTCTAGAAAGATATTTTAGTTCTGTGGGCTGCCGGCCCACACTGGTTGCCTCATCCTCACATCCAGGAGCGGCTGGTGTCGTCACCCGAGAATCAAGGAATCCCCGAGATCCCCGTCTCCCTCACCCCGCAGCAGGCCGCCTCCGGTACGGTCCTCAGGCTGCCGCCGGGCACGGGTGTACCGCCCGTCCGCATACCCCCGGTCCGCGACGGCGACCTCGTACGGCTGCGCACCGCCGACGGCGAGGTGCGGCTGCGGATCCGCGTCACGGCGGCCGCCGCCGGGGCGGGCTCCGAGAAGAAGCAGGGCCTCGCCTGTCTGGGCGTGCTCGGCGTCGTCGCCGTCGTCGTGTTACTCCTGGTGCTCGTCAACCGGGGCGGCGGCAGCGACGATTCGTCCGGCGACACGCTCAGCTCGTCGCCGTACTCACCGTCGTACCCGACCGCCACGGCGACCGACGAGCCGTACACCGGCGACCCGTACACCGGCGACCCGTACACCGGCGCCCCGGGCACCGGCGGCACCTACTCCAGCGACCCGTACCGCACCGGCGACCCCTACGGCACCCCGAGCCCGGACCCCAGCCCCTACACCTCCGGCACCTGCCTCGACGGCACCCTGCCGGACTCCACCACCGCGCAGTCCGTCAGCGGCGTCGACGAGGTCTCCTGCTCCGCGTCCGACGCGCACTACAAGGTGATCGAGACCATTCCGCTGACCTCGGACATGAGCCGCTGCAACGACAACCCCCGGACCCAGTACGCCTTTTCCTCGCGCTACACGATCAACGGGGCGACCATCAACGAGTATGTGTACTGCCTGGTGGGCCTCGGCTCCTACGCACGCTGAAACAGGGGGAAAGTGTTGAACGGGGAACACCACGGGGTCGGGCCGCTCGAAGACGACGATCCGCGCCGGATCGGACCGATCCCGCTGGTCGGGCGGCTCGGGGCGGGCGGCATGGGGCGGGTCTACCTCGGTGTGCACGAAGGGCGGTACGCCGCCGTCAAGCAGGTCCTGCCGTCGGTCGCCGGCGAGGACGAGGACTTCGTCCGCCGCTTCGGGCACGAACTGGACAACCTCGCCCGGCTGCCCGCCGGGGCGACCGCGCCGCTGTTCGCCGGGGACCGGGACGCCCGGCCGCCGTGGTTCGCCACCGCGTACGTCCCCGGGCTGACGCTGCGCGAGGCCGTCGAGGCGCACGGCGGGCCGCTGCCGGCCGAGTCGCTGTGGCTGCTGCTGCGGGAGGCGGCGGCGGGGCTGGCCGCGGTGCACGGGCTCGGCATGGTGCACCGGGACGTCAAGCCGTCCAACGTCATGCTGACCCTCGACGGGGTCACCCTCATCGACTTCGGGGTCGCCCGGGCCGCCGAGCAGAGCCGGCTGACCCGGACCGGCATGGTGGTCGGCACCCCGGCCTACATGTCACCCGAACAGGCGTCCGGCGCACAGCGGTTGACCGGCGCGGTGGACGTCTTCGCGCTCGGGTCCGTGGTGGCGTACGCGGGGTGCGGGCGGCCGCCGTTCGGTGACGAGTCCGGGCACGGGGTGCTGTACCGGATCGTGCACGAACAGCCCGACCTGGACGGACTGCGCGCGACCGACCGCGAGCTGGCGTCGGTCGTCGCCTCCTGCCTGGACAAGGACCCCGAGGGCCGCCCCGGCGCGGCCGAGCTGCTGGAGCTGGCCACCGCGCACGTGCCGCCGTCCGACGCTCCGCTGTGGCCCGCCGTCCTCAGCGAGCGTCTCACCGCCCGCGCGGAGTTCGCGGCACAGGTGCCGGAGCCCGGCGGCGTCGGGCCCGGGCCCGAGCCCGAGGCCGAGCCGGAGATCGTCGTACGGCCCGGCGCGCGGCGGCCCGAGCCGGAACGGCGGCGCAGGCGGGTGCTGGTGGCCGTCGTGCCGATCGTGGCCGGCGCCGGTGTCGCGACCCTCGCCTTCCAACTGGCGCCGTATGCCACGGACGCCCACCGCAACGGCGCCGCCGGCACACCGGGCGTCTCCGTCTCCGCGCCGGCCGATCCCGCGCCGGGCGCCTCCTCGGCGACCCCGGCCGGGACGCCCCGGGAGGACGGGAACGACGGGAAGGGCGGGAACGACGGGAAGGGCGCGGGGAAGAAGCGCTCCGTCTCTCCGGCGAGCGGGGAGAAGCAGAAGAAGCACGGAGACACGGGGGACACGGGGCGCGGCGGGAGCTCGCCCACGGATCGGCAGGGCGGCGGCGACAGCGGTAGTGGCTCCGGCGGCTCAGGCAGTTCCGGTGGCGCCGGCAGTTCAGGAACCTCCGGAGGTCCCGGCGGCTCCGGCGGAGCGAGTGTGTTCCGGCTGGAGAACGGCGAGAACGGCAAGTGCCTGATCCAGGTCTACGGCTCCTCGGGCCTCGGCGACTGCTCGGACGCCACGGCCCGCTGGACCTTCCGCAGTGCCACCGGCGGCAGCGTCAAGGTCGTCAACGTCTCGACCGGCGCCTGCCTGAGCGCCAACGGCAACGGCCAGGCGGTCTTCGTCGGCGACTGCTCGCAGGGCGGCGGCAACCTGCGCTGGACGACCGGCCACGGCAACTCCCTGCGCACTGCCTACGACGGCGGCTGCCTCGACCTCGCCTTCGGCGGCGGCGTGGCCGAGGCGGGCTGCCAGTCGGGGGCGTCCTCGCAGAGCTGGGCCCGGACGTGACGACAGCCCCTAGCCGCTGACCATCGCGGTGATCGCCCGTACGGCCTCGGCCACCGGCTGGCCGACCGCTCCGACAGCGGCGGCGATCCCCGCGATCGCCCGCAGCGCCCGGTGCCGCTCCAGCGCGGGCACGGCGGCGTCGGGGCTGAGGGCGGGCAGGGACTCGTCCAGGAGCTGGGCGTCGGGCGCCGACACCTGGGTTCGCAACCGGGTGATGAGCCCGTTCAGTTCGGCGAGTGCGGCGGCCAGGGCCGGGTCCTGCTGCCCGGCTCCGGCACCGCCCTCGTTCCTGACGATGCCCTGGTTGCCCTGGCCGCCGTACATGTTGACGTTGTCGCCGTAGTAGTAGTTGGTGCCGCTCATGCGCCGATCCCCACGTTTCCGCTGCCGCCGTACATGTTGACGTTGTCGCCGAAGTAGTAGTTCCTCGGCGAGACGGTGAGGCTCTCCACCGTCACCTTGAACTCGGCCTCCGGATGATCGATGGCGTAGGAGATCTGGCCGACGATCTGGTCGAGATAGCGCGGGTCCTGGCTGGTGACCAGCGCCGTGGAGGCGCCCGAGGTCTCCACCGCGAGCACGTGGTGCGGTGCGGCACCCAGGACCGAGACCATCTCGATGAGGAAGTAGATCTCGGCGAAGAGGGCCACGATCCAGACGAAGGTGACATAGCCCGCGGCGCCGGAGTCCTGCCCGATCTGCCCTCCCTCGCCTCGGGAGGACATGAGGGAGGGCAGGCCGGGCAGCATCGCGATGAACGCGACGACCAGGATCCCCGCGGTGTACCGCAGGAACCTCAGCACCGCCTCCTTGCGCCTGGGGCGCAGGACGAAGGTGTAGACGCGGGCGATGTTCGCCAGCGGGTACACCGCCGCGCCGATCCACAGGATCCGCTTGCTGACCCGGAGATCGACCCGGTCCGGCGCCTGCTGCGCGGGCGGCGCGGGGACGTCCGGCATGAGCGGGGCCGTGGTGGGCGCGGCGGGCGGGGCCGCAGGCGCCGCAGGGGCCGCCTGCGCGGGCGGCGGATCCTGGGCCGGGCGTTCGGGTGGCTGGCCGGTCTGCATCTGTTTCCGTCCCCCAGAGGTCAGGCGGTCCTTCGCAACTCAGTGACCACCATTAACAACGTCGCCGGTGAGTGATGGCAAGTGGTCGCTGGGCCCGAAGTGGCGTCGGGAGCAGAAAAGTTGATGGACACTCACCTGCGCGTATCGGCGGCGCCGATGGCCCCATCGGCAGTGCCCCGCACCAGCACGTGGAACGCGGCCGGTGTCCGGTCCTAGCGTCGGTGTCATGACCCCGGAACTCAAGGGCACCGCCCAGCTGACCACCGCCATGATGCTCTCCGGCACCCTCGGCGTCTTCGTCGTCGAGTCGGGAGCCCCGCCCTTCGACGTCGTCTTCTTCCGCGTCCTGTTCGGCGCCCTCGCCCTCGGCGGCTACGTCACCGCCCGCGGCTGGCTGCGCGACCACGGCTTCACCCCGCGCACCCTGGGACTCGCCGTGCTCGGCGGGGTGTTCATCGTCTTCAACTGGGTGCTGCTCTTCCAGTCGTACCGGAACACGTCCATCTCCGTGGCCACGGTCGTCTACCACACCCAGCCGTTCTACGTGGTCCTCCTCGGCGCGCTGCTGTTCCGCGAACGGCTCACCGCCGCCAAGGCCGGCTGGATCGCCGTGGCCTTCGCCGGGCTGATCCTGGTCTCGGGCGTCACACCCGGCGACTTCGCGGGCGGCGGGTCGTATCTGACCGGCATCGGCCAGGCCCTCGCCGCCGCCCTGCTCTACGGCCTGTCCACCCTGGTCACCAAGCGGATCACCGGTGTCCGCCCGCATCTGATCGCCCTCGTCCAGGTCCTGGTCGGCATCCCGCTGCTGCTGCCCTTCGCGGACTTCGGCGCCATGAGCGGCACCGGCTGGGGCTGGGGCTGGCTCGCCGGGCTCGGTCTGATCCACACCGGCGTGATGTACGTCCTGATGTACGCCGCGTACGCCAAGCTGCCGACCTCGAAGATCGCCGTGCTCGCGTTCGTCTACCCGGCCGTGGCGATGGTCATGGACTGGGCGGTCTACGGCCACCACATCGGGCTCGTGCAGGCGCTGGGCGTCCCGCTGATCGTGACCGCGAGCCTCAAGGTCACGCTTGCTCGGCCACGAGTTTCCGCGCCTGCTCCACGAACAGCCGCGCATGCGCCGGAAGCCGCTTCCCGGCCCGCCACGCCAGTTGCGTCCGAAGCGTGAACGGGGGCTCCCAGCCGAGCCGTACGAGAGAGCCCTCCGCGAGTTCGGCGGCGACCGTCACCTCGGGCAGCAGCGCCACCCCGAGGCCGGCCGCCGCCGCGCGCTTGGTGGCCTCGATCGTGCCGAACTCCAGGAAGTCCACCGGGTGCAGCGTCGTCAGCGTCCGCTCGAACAGATCCCGGTAGGCGCAGCCCGGCTCGGTGGCCAGCAGGGGCTGCGCGGTCAGCCCGGCCGTGGTGACCTCCGCACCGGCCAGGGCGTGCCCGGGCGCCGCCACCAGGGCCAGCGGCTCCACGGTGAGCACCGCGGTCTCCAGCCCCGGGTGCTCGGTCTCCTCCTCCATCAGGAACCCGACGTCGTACGTGCCCTGACGCAGTGCCTGCCGGGTCTCGTCGCCGATGGTGGTGCGCAGCGCGAGCCGCACCTTGGGATGGCGGTGGTGGAAGTACTCCAGCAGCGGCGGCAGCCGGTAGGAGGTCAGGGACTCCATCGTGCCGACCGTCAGGGTGCCGGACGGCTCCTCCGGCTCGACGACCACCGCCCGGGCCTCCTCGGTCAGCTCGATGATCTGCCGGGCGTACGGCAGCAGCCGCTCGCCGGCCTCGGTGAGCCGGATCCGGCTGCCGAGGCGGTCGAACAGTTCCACCCCGAGGGAGGCCTCCAGGGTGCGGATCTGACCGGTCACACTGGACTGCGCGTACGCCAGGTCGGCCGCGGCCCGGGTGAAGCTCAGTACGGTGGCGACCTTCTCGAAGGTGACGAGCAGCCGGAGTTCCATCACGTGTCCCGGTCGTCCTTGTCGAGGGACTTGAGGAACTCGGGGTTGTCGTCGGGCGCGACCCAGGCCGGTGCCGGGCCGTCGGCCGGGGCCCGCCGCACCCGGCCGGTGATCAGCCAGGCGACCGGGCCGACCAGCACCTCGCCGAAGAGCAGGATGATGACCACCCACACCACCTTCGGCAGATGCCGCACCTCTTCCTCGGGGGTGTTCAGGCAGTCCACGAAGGCGTAGATCCACAGAGCCAGGACCAGCAGGAACGGCAGATACCTGAGCATGGCGTGCGCTCTCCCGACGAAGTGAGACGGGCCCGGTGACCGGGCCAGAGTAGCGGGTGGCCATGATGGACACCTTCGTGATCGCTTGCCCGTCGACGACCGGGGGAGAGGTGGCTGCGCTGAGGACAGGCGCGCGCAGGAGAGGGGCGGCGGCCGCGCTGGCCGCCGGGGGCCTGGTCCTCGGCGGAGTGCTGGTCGCCCGGGAGCTGGCCTCGCCGGTGTTCGGCATGCGGCAGGGGCCGCTGGCGAAGGACCCGGCGTGCGCCCGGATCGCCGCGCACTACCCGGACCGCCTGGACGGCGACCGGCGCGACCCGTTCACCTACGAGGGGCTCGCGGCCTGGGGTCACGGGAAGGTGCGCCTGCGCTGCGGCCTCGTCCCGCCCGCCCCGGCGAAGGACCCGTGCGTCGCCGTGAACGGCGTGGACTGGGTGCTGCGCGAGGCCGCCGCAGGCGACGGACGCGACCTGCTCGTCACCTACGGCCGCCGGCCCGCCGTCGAGGTGACGCTCTCGGCCTCGGTGCGGCGGACCGACACCGTGCTCATGGAGCTGAGCCGGCTGGTCGCACCGGTGCACCAGAGTGACCACTGCCTGGCCGGCCACTGAGCGACTGAGCCACTGACCGCTGAGCCCCTGAGCCCCGCTCAGCGCATCCCGTCCGCCTTCTCGGCGAGCAGCGGACGCGTGATGGTGCGCACGTCCGCCTCGGTGAGCCCGGCCAGGCCCCGCGCGGCGATCTTCCCGTTCCGGTCGATGAACAGCGTGTACGGCAGCGCCTGCGCCAGGTACTTCCGGGGCATCCGGTGGACGAGCTGCCGGCTGCCCGGGTCGTACAGGCTCGGATAGGCCAGGTGGTGATCGCTCGCGAAGGCCCGGCCCTGCGAGCGGTCGGCGTCGGTGTCCACGCCCACCACCTGGAGGCCCTTGGCCGCCAAGTGCCGCTGGGCCTGCGAGAGTTCGGGCGCCTCTGCACGGCACGGGCCGCAGTAGGCGGCCCAGACGTTGAGGACGACGACCTTGCCCCGGTAGTCGGACAGCCGGACGCGCCCGCCGTCGAGGGCGGTGCCGTTGAGGTCGGGGGCGGCCCGGCGTTCGGCGGCCGGGACACGGATCACCGGGGACGCGGCGGAGTTGTCCGGGTCCTGCTGCGGCGTGCACGCGGCGAGCGCGATCAGCGGGACCAACGGGGCCAGGAGCCGTGACACGCGACGACGTCTCATGATCGACGAGTATCCCAGCCACGCCGGACCCCGGCCGCGGAGGGGTGGGCGCAGGCGCGAAGCGGTAGGTCGGCGATACTTGACCGCATGGCTTACGACGATCTTCGCTCCCTGCTGCGGGCGCTGGAGCGCGAGGGCGACCTCAAGCGCATCAAGGCCGAGGTCGACCCCTATCTGGAAGTCGGGGAGATCGTCGACCGGGTGCAGAAGTCCGGCGGCCCCGCCCTGCTCTTCGAGAACGTGAAGGGCTCGGCGATGCCCCTCGCCATGAACGTCTTCGGCACCGACCGCCGCCTGCTCAAGGCGCTGGGCCTGAAGTCGTACGGCGAGATCTCCGAGAAGATCGGCGGCCTGCTGCGGCCCGAGCTGCCGCACGGCTTCGTCGGGGTGCGCGAGGCGTTCGGCAAGCTCGGCGCGATGACGCACGTGCCGCCGAAGAAGGTCAAGGAGGCTCCGGTCCAGGAAGTCGTCCTGCACGGCGACGAGGTGGACCTCGACCGGCTCCCGGCGCTGTTCACCTGGCCCAAGGACGGCGGCTCCTTCTTCAACCTGGGGCTCACCCACACCAAGGACCCGGAGACGGGCGTCCGCAACCTCGGGCTCTACCGCCTCCAGCGCCACGACAAGCGCACCATCGGCATGCACTGGCAGATCCACAAGGACAGCCGCAACCACTACCAGGTGGCCGCGCGCAGGGGCGAGCGGCTGCCCGTCGCCATCGCCTTCGGCTGCCCCCCGGCCGTGACGTACGCCTCCACCGCCCCGCTCCCCGGCGACATCGACGAGTACCTCTTCGCCGGGTTCATCGCGGGCAAGCGGATCGAGATGGTCGACTGCAAGACGGTGCCCCTGCAGGTGCCGGCTCAGGCCGAGGTCGTCCTGGAGGGCTGGCTGGAGCCGGGCGAGATGCTGCCCGAGGGCCCCTTCGGCGACCACACCGGTTTCTACACCCCGCAGGAACCGTTCCCGGCACTGAAGATCGACTGCGTGACGATGCGCAGGCGCCCGCTGCTCCAGTCGATCGTCGTGGGCCGCCCGCCCACGGAGGACGGCCCGCTGGGCCGGGCGACGGAGCGGTTCTTCCTCCCACTCCTCAAGATCATCGTCCCGGACATCGTGGACTACCACCTGCCCGAGGCCGGCGGCTTCCACAACTGCGCGATCGTCTCGATCGACAAGAAGTACCCGAAGCACGCGCAGAAGGTGATGCACGCGATCTGGGGGGCGCACATGATGTCCCTGACCAAACTGATCGTGGTCGTGGACTCCGACTGCGATGTGCACGATCTGCACGAGGTCGCCTGGCGGGCCCTCGGCAACACCGACTACGCCCGCGACCTCACGGTCGTCGAAGGCCCCGTCGACCACCTCGACCACGCCTCCTACCAGCAGTTCTGGGGCGGCAAGGCGGGGATCGACGCCACGAAGAAGTGGCCGGAGGAGGGCTACACGCGCGACGGCGGCTGGCCGGACATGGTGGAGTCCGACCCGGAGACGGCGGCCCTGGTGGACCGCCGCTGGAAGGAGTACGGGCTGTGAGCAGCGCCTCCGCAGCGATCCCCCAGCCGGGACGCACGAAAGCCTTCCTGCGCCTGGTGATGATCGAGCACTCGGTCTTCGCGCTGCCCTTCGCCTACATCGCCTCCCTCACGGCGATGTACGAGTGGGACAGGAGCATCCACTGGGTCCGGCTGCTGCTGGTCACCGTCTGCATGGTGGGCCTGCGCACGTTCGCGATGGCGGTCAACCGGATCATCGACCGCGAGATCGACGCCCGCAACCCCCGTACGGCGCACCGGGAACTGGTGACCGGCGCGATGTCGGTCCGGCACGCCTGGACGGGCGCCCTGATCGCCCTGGTGGTCTTCCTCTGTGCGGCGGCCCTGCTCAACCCGCTGTGCCTGGCCCTCGCCCCGGTGGCCGTCATCCCGATGGTGGTCTACCCCTACGGCAAACGCTTCACGAACTTCCCGCAGGCCATCCTCGGCCTCGCCCAGTCCATGGGCCCCGTCGGCGGCTGGCTCGCGATCTCCGGTTCCTGGAACTGGGACGCGGTGATCCTCGGTCTCGCCGTCGGTGTCTGGATCGGCGGCTTCGACCTGATCTACGCCTGCCAGGACGTCGAGACCGACCGTGAGACCGGCGTCATGTCGGTCCCGGCCCGCTTCGGCGTCCCGGCGGCGATCTGGGGCGCGCGGGCCTGCCACACGGTGACGACGGCCCTGTTCGTCTGGTACGCCCTGGCCACGCACGCCGGTGCCTTCTTCTGGCTGGGCCTGGCGATCGTGGCGGGCGCCTTCGTCTACGAACACCGCGTCGTGCGCCCCCACGACCTGTCCCGCCTCAACCGGGCGTTCTTCAGCGTCAACGGCTTCATCGGGATTGCCCTGTTCGTGTGTGCGCTGCTGGATCTCCTGGTCCGCGGTCTGACCGTCTGAATAGCGTGCGGCCTACCATCGAGTGCAGACAGAGGGAGGCCGACGTGACCGTCTCGGACAGTGATCGCCTGCACTCGCAGCTCGCCCGGTACGAGGACATGTTCCGCGGGTACCGGATGGAGATTGTCGAGGGCAACATCGTGATGAGTCCGCTCAGGCCGTTCCACAACGAGACGATCGTGCGGCTGTGGACGCAGCTCGAACCCCAGCTGGGCCCCGAATGGGGCTTCATCAGCGACGTGGCGATCCCGTTCAGTGACGACTTCGAGTTCTGTCCCGATCTCGCGGTCATCCCCGAGGCCGAGAGGAGCCGCAATCTCACCGCCTATCCGCCCGACCTGGTGGAACTGGCCATCGAGGTGGCTTCTCCGAGCAGCGTCCGCAACGACTACGAGGTCAAGGACAAGCAGTACGCGGCTCGCGGCATCCCGAACTACCTCATCTTCGATCCCCGTACGGGACACCTCGTCACGCTCTGGAACCCGGGCCCGGACGGTTACCTGGGCCGGAACACACTCCCGTACGGAGGCAAGCTGACCGTGGAGACGAACCTCGGCAGCCTCACCGTCGACACCTCCCGCCTCCCCGTCGACCCCAAGGCGCCCGACCCGGCCTGAACCCCACCCGACCCACCGGTACGCTCAAGGTGTGAACGCAGGAGAAACGCAGCGCGTGCCTTGGATCGTGGGGGTGTCCGGTGCTTCCGGGACGCCCTATGCGGCGGCCGTGCTGCGGGCGCTGCTGGGCGCGGGCGAGGCGGTCGACCTGGTGGTCAGCCGGGCCTCGCGGCTGACGCTGCTGGACGAGACGGGTATCTCGTTCCGGGACGCCCACTGGCAGGACGACCTGCGGGAATGGCTGGCCCGGGGCGCCGACGGCAAGCCCGGGACCTTCGACGTGGACGTCAGCGCGGTGCGGTACTGGAGCGCCGGCGACCTCGCCGCCGGTCCGTCCTCGGGGTCGTACCCGGCGAAGGGGATGCTCATCGTGCCCGCCTCCACCGCCTGTGTGGCCGGTGTGGCGCTCGGGCTGTCCAAGGACCTGCTGCAGCGTGCGGCGAGCGTCACCCTGAAGGAGCGCCGGACGCTGGTCGTCTCGGTGCGGGAGACGCCCCTGAACGGGCAGACCCTGCGCCACCTGGTCGCCCTGGACGACGCCGGTGCCACCGTCGTACCGGCCTCGCCCGCCTTCTACGCGGGCGCCACCCACATCCAGGACCTGGTGGACTTCGTCGCCGGGCGGGTGCTGGACGCGGCCGGCGTGGACCACGGCCTGTACCGGCGGTGGCGGGGCGAACTCGGCGGCGGCACACCCAGCTAGTTCAGCAAGCACGTACCTCTCTTCAACTTCGGACCTCTTCAGCGGAAGGCTTCGATCGCATGGACGCGGTGGACAGGCAGCTCATCCAGGCCCTGAGGGAGAACGGCCGGGCCTCGTACGCGGAGCTGGGGCGCCTCGTCGGCCTGTCGGGACCCAGCGTCACCGACCGCATCAACCGGCTGGAGGCGGCCGGTGTCATCACCGGCTACCGCGCCACGGTGAACGCGGCCTCGCTCGGTCTCGGCGTGACCGCCCTGATCGGCATCTCGCTCTCCGACGCCGCCGACCACGAGGACGTCGCCCAGCGGCTGCGGGACCTGCCGGAGATCGAGGACTGCTGGTTCATCGCCGGTGACGACTCCTACATGCTCAAGGTCCGCTCCTCGGACGTCGACGGTCTGGAGAAGACCATCCGCCGGCTCAGCGGGACCAAGGGCGTCTCCCGGACCCGTACCACCATCGTGCTGTCCACGAAGTGGGAGAACCGGGTCGGGGAGCTGCCCGAGGAGGTCTAGGGATACCGTTGGCCGAGCTGTCGTAGAAAGGTGTTGGCATGGACGTCGGGCTCAAGCGCGAGCTGGAGGAGAAGGTCCGCTCCGGTGAGCGGCTGACCCGCGAGGACGGCATCGCGCTGTACGAGTCGGACGACCTGGCATGGCTCGGCGGCCTGGCGCACGAGGTGCGGACCCGCAAGAACGGCGACGTGGTCCACTTCAACGTCAACCGGCACCTGAACATGACCAACGTGTGCACCGCCTCCTGCGCCTACTGCTCGTTCCAGCGCAAGCCGGGCGAGAAGGACGCGTACACGATGCGCATCGAGGAGGCCGTCAAGCTCGCCAAGGCGATGGAGTCGGAGAACCTCACCGAGCTGCACATCGTCAACGGTCTGCACCCCAACCTGCCGTGGCGCTACTACCCGCGTTCGCTCAGGGAGCTGAAGCAGGCCCTGCCGAACGTCTCCCTGAAGGCCTTCACGGCGACGGAGATCCACCACTTCGAGACGATCTCCGGGCTGAGCGCGAGCGAGATCCTGGACGAGCTGATCGACGCGGGCCTGGAGTCGCTGACCGGCGGCGGCGCCGAGATCTTCGACTGGGAGGTCCGGCAGCACATCGTGGACCACCGCACCCACTGGGAGGACTGGTCCCGCATCCACCGCCTGGCGCACGAGAAGGGTCTGAAGACCCCGTGCACCATGCTCTACGGCCACATCGAGGAGCCCCGCCACCGGGTCGACCACGTCCTGCGCCTGCGTGAACTCCAGGACGAGACGAACGGCTTCCAGGTCTTCATCCCGCTGCGCTACCAGCACGACTTCGTGGACATGAAGGACGGCAAGGTCCGCAACCGCCTGCAGGCCCGCACCCAGATGGCGACCGGCGCGGAGGCCCTGAAGACCTTCGCCGTCTCCCGGCTGCTGTTCGACAACGTCCCGCACGTGAAGGTCTTCTGGGTCATGCACGGCGTGCAGACCGCCCAGCTGGCCCTGCAGCACGGCGCGGACGACATGGACGGCTCGGTCGTCGAGTACAAGATCACCCACGACGCGGACAACTTCGGCACGCCGAACAAGCTGACCCGCGAGGACCTGCTGGAGCTGATCCGGGACGCCGGTTTCCGCCCCGTGGAGCGGAACACCCGCTACGAGATCATCCGCGAGTACGACGGCCCCGACCCGGCCCGCAGGGAGTCCCCCCAGCCGATGCGGGTGTGACGAATCGGCGGGGGTACTCGGCACGCATGGCTGTCACGAAGGCCCCCGAGGATGCCTACACGGCGGCGCCCTTCGTCCCGGAGGGCGCCGGTCTCACCGCCCTGCGCAAGGCCGCGGCGGACTGCCGTGGCTGCCCCCTGCACGAGAACGCCACACAGACGGTGTTCGGCGCGGGCAACGCGCACGCGCGCGTGATGCTCGTGGGCGAACAACCCGGTGATCAGGAGGACCGCCAGGGCAAGCCCTTCGTGGGCCCCGCCGGCAAGCTGCTCGACAGGGCGCTGGCAGAAGCCGGTATGGACCCGGCGGACGCGTATGTCACCAACGCCGTCAAGCACTTCAAGTTCACCCGGGCCGAGCCCCGCAAGCGCCGCATCCACAAGGCGCCGAGCCTGCGGGAGATGACCGCGTGCGGGCCCTGGCTCGCGGCGGAGCTGGCGCTGGTCGAGCCCGAGCTGATCGTGGTGCTCGGCGCCACCGCGGGCAAGGCGCTGCTCGGGTCCTCGTTCCGGGTGGGCGAGGTGCGCGGGACCGTACTGGAACGCGAGATCCATGGCCGCCCCGAGCGGCTGGTGCCGACCGTGCACCCCTCCTCGGTGCTGCGGGCGCAGGACGACAAGGACAGGAAGGCCGCGTACGAAGGGCTCGTCGCCGATCTGAAAGTGGCTGCACGAGCTCTCGGGTAATAGGTAAAGTGGCCCCATGGCGCTTACCTTCACCCTTGACCCCGCCATCACCCCCGCCCTGCGCGACGGCATCCTCGACCTGTGGACGGACGTCTCCAACGCGGGCGGCGCCGTGGGCTTCGTGCCGCCGGTGGGCCGGGAGGAGGTCCGGCCGGAGCTGGTGAGGCACTTCGTGGCCATGGCCGAGGGCCGTCACCGGCTGCTCGTCGGGTGCGACGAGACGGGCGGGCCGGCCGCGACCGCCTTCCTCTCCTTCAACGCGCACCCGCTCCAGAAGCACTGGCTGTGGCTGTACACGGTGATGGTCCACCCGAGGCACCAGGGCAAGGGGTACGGCCGCGACCTGCTGGCGGCCGCCGCGGACGCGGCCCGCACCTTCGACGGCATCGACGCGGTACGGCTGACCTGCCGGGGCGGCCAGGGCCTGGAGCGGTTCTACGGCTCCTGCGGCTACCAGGAGGTCGGCCGGGTACCGGGCGCCGTCCGGGTGGCGCCCGGCGACGACCGCGACGACGTGATCATGCTGCTGCCCCTGCGCTGAGGTTCCCCGGCCGACCCCCGTGCAAGATCTCCTGCCGGCCGTGCTTCACTGGACGATGACCTCTTGTGGAATCGGACGACTGGATTGAGATGCTCCGCTACACGCTGATGCGCTTCGGCATCTTCGCCGGCTGCCTCGTGGTCGTCTGGGGAGCCGTCTACTCAGGCATCTTCCCGCGCGGTTTCGGCGACTCCAACTTCCTCTGGGTGCTGCTGCTGTCGCTGGTGCTGTCGGCGCCGATCAGCTGGGTGGTGCTGCGCAAGGAGCGGGATCGGGCCTCGGTGCAGATCGTCGGCAGGGTCGACCGGATGAAGGCCAACCTGGACGCCAACCGCAGCCAGGAGGACCTCGCCGACGACACCGCGAGGGCGCAGGGCGGGGCGGCCGCGTCCTAGTCTTGCCCCCATGGGTGGGGCGAGGACGAAGCGGATGCCGCGTGCGGTGCGGGAGCAGCAGATGCTCGACGCCGCCGTGCGGATCTTCGGCCAACGCGGCTACATGGCCGCCTCGATGGACGAGATCGCCGAACTGGCGGGCGTCTCCAAGCCGTTGGTCTATCTGTACCTGAACTCCAAGGAAGACCTCTTCACCGCCTGCATCCGGCGCGAGGCCGCCGCTCTGACGGCGGCCGTCCGGGGCGGGGTCCGCACGGACCTGCCCGCCGACCGCCGGCTCTGGGACGGGCTCAGGGCCTTCTTCGCGCACACCGCCGAGCACCCCGACGCCTGGTCGGTGCTGCACCTCCAGGCCCGTACGCACGGGGAGCCCTTCGCGGGCGAGGTCGCCGCGATGCGCGAGGAGATCGTCGCGTTCGTGACCCGGCTGGTCGCCGTCGCCGCACGCGAGGCCCACCGGGATCCCGGCCTCGCCGAGCACGAGGTGGCCGGTCTGGCCGAGGCGCTGGTCGGAGCGGCCGAGTCCCTCGCCACATGGGCGAACGCCACGCCCGGCGTCACCGCCCGGCAGGCCGCGGCGACCCTCATGAACGTCACCTGGTCGGGGCTGGACAACCTGATGCGGGGGCGTCCCTGGGTTCCGCCGGCCGAGGCCGGGGGGCTGGAAGCAGCGGAAGGCGAACCGGCCTCACCATAACCCCCGAGGCTGCACATCCCCGGCTCCGGACCATCCCTGAACCCGCACGATCCCCTCACGGTGGAGCCGTACGATCACCTGCCTAACCCGCGGTAACCCCCCTTTTCGTATCTATGAGGGTCCGCCGCAGGTGCACGCACGCCACAGGAGCCGCTCGTGTCCACGCCGTACCCGAACACCCCCGTCTCCGCGACCGACTACGACGGCCGCCCGGTCCTTGTGGAGCCCTGGGTCCAGCGACTGGACGGTGCCGTGCGCGAGGTGTCCGTACCGCCCTTCACCTCCGCGCACAAACACGGCTCACTCGCCGACCTGCCCTTCGAGAACGCGGAGTCCGCGCCCGCCGCGACCGTGCTCAGCCGCAGGCTGCCCGACGGCCGCTGGACGGACATGACGGCCGCGCACTTCGCCGAGCAGGTGCTCGCGGTGGCCAAGGGACTGATCGCCGAGGGCCTGGTGCCGGGCGACCGCATCGCCGTGATGGCCCGCACCCGGTACGAGTGGACCCTGCTCGACTTCGCCGCCTGGGCCGCGGGCCTGGTCACCGTGCCGGTCTACCCCACCTCCTCGGTCTTCCAGACCCGCTGGATCCTGCACGACTCCGGCGCCGTCGCCCTGGTCACCGAGACCACCGCCCAGGCCGCCGCCATCGGCCCCGAGCTCCAGCACCTGCCCGACCTGCGCCATGTGTGGGTGATGGACAAGGAGCACGTGACCCGGCTGGCCGAGGCCGGCGTACAGGTGCCGGACGGCGAAGTCGCCGTACGGCGCGGCATGCTGGGCCCCGACACCCTCGCCACGCTCATCTACACCTCCGGCACCACCGGCCGCCCCAAGGGCTGCGCGCTCTCGCACGGCAACTTCTTCGCCGAGGTCGACAACGCCATCGAGCTGCTCCACCCGGTCTTCAAGGCCCACGACGAGGAGCCCTCGGTCCTGCTCTTCCTGCCGGTGTCCCATGTCTTCGGACGCATGGTGGCCATCGCCTGCGTCCGGGCCCGGGTCCGCCTCGGCCACGCCCCGAGCCTGGCCGCCGAGGACCTGCTCCCGGACCTGGCGGCCTTCAAACCGACCGCGCTGCTGACCATCCCCTACATGCTGGAGAAGGTCTACAACTCGGCCCGCGCGAACGCCGAGTCCGGCGGCCGGGTCGCCGTCTTCGACCGGGCCGCCGCCGTCGCCCGCCGCTATGGCGAGGCGCTGGAGGCCCGCCAGACCGGCACCGGCAGCGGCCCCAGCCGCTCCCTGAAGACGGCCCGAAGCTTCTACGACCCGCTCGTCTACCGCAGGATCCGCTCCGCCATGGGCGGACGCGTCCGGCACGCCATCTGCGGCGGCTCCCCGCTCGGCCGGCGTCTCGCCGCGTTCTACGCCGGCGCCGGCATCGAGATCTTCGAGGGCTACGGCCTGACCGAGACCACCGGCGCCACCACCGTCACCCCACCCCTCAAACCCCGCCTGGGCACGGTCGGCTGGCCGCTGCCCGGCACCCGCGTCCGCATCGCGGCCGACGGCGAGATCCTCGTCTCCGGCGACCACGTCCTGCGCGGCTACTGGGACCCGCAGGGCGGCGGAGTCGTCCCCGCGACCAGGGACGGCTGGCTGCCCACCGGCGACCTCGGCGAGCTGGACGACGAGGGCTATCTCACCATCACGGGGCGCAAGAAGGAACTGCTGATCACGGCGGGCGGCAAGTCCGTGGCCCCGGCCCCGCTGGAGAACTGGCTGCGCCAGCACCCGCTCATCTCCCAGGTGATGCTGGTCGGCGACGGCCGGCCGTACGTCGCCGCGCTGATCACCCTCGACCCCGACGGCGTCACCCACTGGCGGCAGATGATCGGAAAGCACCCGGTGCCGCCGGAACTCCTCATCGGCGACCCCGAGCTGGAGGCCGTCCTGCAACGCGCGATCGACGAGGCCAACAAGCTGGTCTCCCGCCCCGAGTCCATCCGCCGCTTCGCCGTGCTCCCCGCGGACTTCACCGAGGCGGCCGGCCATCTGACGCCCTCCATGAAGCTCCGCCGTGAGGCGATCGCGCGGGACTTCTCCCGCGAGGTGGAGAGCCTGTACGGAAGCTGAGCCCTCACACCTGCGCGGGAGCGACCAGCGCACGCTCCCAGTGCTGCGTGTCGGCGTACTCGCGCATGCTGACGATCTTCCCGTCCCGGACGCGGAAGACCCCGCTGTTCTTCTGCCGGTACGGCCTGCCGGTGCGGCCCGTCGCCCAGGAGTCCCACTCGACGAACACCTGCTCGCCCTCGCCGAAGAGATTGGTGACCCGCAGGCCGATCTCCCGGTCGGGGTCGAGATGGGCGAAGGCGGTCGCGAGGAACCCGTTGATCACCTGGTCCCGGCCCTGCCAGGTACCGGAGATCGGGAGGTCACCGGCGTACCAGCAACTGCCGTCCTCCGCCCACGCGTTCCAGACGGCGTCCTGATCGCCCGCCGCCAGCGCGTCGAAGTACCCCCGCACCACGTCCTTGGCGTCCATGCCCCTGCCTCTCCTCGTACCGGGCGGCTCCTCCGCCCGGCATCAAGTCAAGCCGCCGGGGCGGCACGGACCAAGAGGCGATCGACGCACGCAGCGATCAGCGATCGTGATCGATCGGGGATCGTGAACGGCCGGGGCCCGTGAACGGCCGGGGATCGTGAACGGTCGACACCCGCTCCTCGCCGGTCCCGCCTCGGTCCGGACGCTCGGCGGGGCGGGGAGCGGGTTGCCGCCTGGGTCGATCGCGGCCCGCCATCGATCCTCGTACGGCCCTGACATCCAGTCAATCCTTGGGTTTTCTCAATAACCCCAAGTGTTAGCTTGGGACTTGTGACCCTCGAAGACCTCCGTGTGTTCGTGGCCGTGTGCCGCGCGGGCAGCCTCAGTTCCGTCGCGCGGGACCTCGGCTGCACCCAGTCCGCCGTCAGCCAGCACGTGAAGCGGCTGGAGCGGGAGACCGGGGTCGCGCTGCTGGAACGGCAGCCGCGAGGGGTGGTCCCCACCCAGGCCGGACGCATCCTGGAAGGAGCGGCGGCCGAGGGCATATCCGGACTCGACCTCGCGGTACGGCAGCTGCGCGACCTCGTCGACGGCCACAGCGGGCACGTCCGCGTCGCCACCGGCGCCACCACCGTCCGGCACTTCATGTCCGACGCGGTGGTCACCTTCCGCCGCCGTCACCCCCAGGTCAACCTGGAGTTCCGCACGGTCAGTTCGGGCCGCGGCACCTTCGACGCCCTGGCCGACGGCACCCTCGACCTGGCGTGGATCACCGTCGGCCCCCGGGTCCGCGGCATCGAGCAGCGGACGGTCGCGGAACTGCCCTGGCTGCTCGCCCTCCGCGCCGACGACCCCCTCGCCGAACGGCCGGATCTCGACCCCGCGGAACTGGCCGGCGTACGCCTCATCCGCCTGCCGCCCAACTCCACCTCCGCGGCCCACCTGGACGCCGCCTGCGCCGAGCTGGGCGTGCGGTTCGCCTACGACACGAGCGTCGCCGACTGGGACACGGCACTGCTGCTGGCCGAGCTGGGGGTGGGCCGGGCGGTCGTACCCGCCGTACCCGGACTGCCGGTCCCCGGGGAGGGCGACCTGCGGCTGGTCCCGCTGCGGGGCCTGCGCCCCCTCCCGGTCGGCTGGGCCGTCCGCCGCTGGGACGCCCTCAGCCCGCCGGCCCGGGCCTTCGCGGACACGGTCGCCGCCGCCCGCTGAGCGAGAGCTCCGCCCAGACCGTCTTGCCGACGGTGCGCGGCGCCACGCCCCAGCGGCTCGACAGCACCCGTACGACCGCGAGTCCGCGCCCGTGCTCGTCCTCCGGGCCGCCCTCCAGGAACCGCGGTTCCTTGTCTCCCCGGGCGTCGCTCACCTCGATACGCAAGGTGGCACTCGCGGGCAGCAGCCGGAGCCGCAGCTCGAAGTCCCGGCCCGGTGCACGACCGTGGGTGACGGCGTTCGCCGCGAGCTCGGCGACGAGGAGCTGGGCGGTGCAGTTCGGGTCGCTGTCGTGCGGGTATCCCCAGGTGGCGAGCTGGTGGCCGGTGAGGCGCCGGGCCAGCCGGGCGCCTAGGGCGGTGGCGCTGAGCCGCTGGGTGAGCTCATGTGCGGGGGTGGAGATTTCTACGTTCACGTCACCGAGCGTCGTCAGTTCTCCCTACTCTGACCAGGGGAGTCCTGGCGACTGTGCGTAGTCGTACGGGTGCGTCTGGTTTGCGTACGAGCAGTCGGAGGGTGGAGTGACGGAGGAGCGGGAGCGGCGGCCCGAGACGCCTGCTGAGGAGAACGGGGCGGTGGGGGTCTTCGCGGCGGTGGGCAGGCAGTTGAAGCTGCTGAGGGAGCGGGCGGGGCTGAACCAGCGGGAGTTCGGGAGCCTGGTGAGCTACGGGCCTGATCAGGTCTCGGCGATGGAGCGGGGGGTGCGGACGCCGAGGCCGGAGTTCCTGCGGCAGGCGGATGACATCCTCAAGGCGGAGGGGCTGTTGAAGGCGGTCATCCCGCAGATCGAGGAGGCGATGACCAAGGCGCGTACTCGGCATCCGGAGTGGTATCGAGGTCACGCCGCGATGGAGGCGGAGGCGCTGGAGCTGCACTTCTACGCCAACCAGGCCATGCCCGGCCTCTTGCAGACCGAGGACTACGCTCGCACCGTCTTCGGGCAGCGACGGCCGTTCCTAAGCGAGGAGACCATCGAGAAGAGGGTTGCCGACCGGCTGTCCCGCCAGCAGGTCTTCGACCGGTGGCCGCCGCCTGTCGTGAGCTATGTACTCGAAGAGGTCTTGCTTGACCGGCCGATCGGCGGGTCGGGCATCTTCAAGGAACAGTTGCGGAACCTGCTGCGGGTCGGCAGCTTGCGGAATGTCGAGATCCAGGTGATGTCGACCAAGGCTGAGGAACACCCCAACCTGGACAGCGCGTTCAACTTGCTGGTGTTGCCCAAGGAGGGGCAGGTGGCCTACCTGGAGGCACAGGGCTTTCCGCGGTTGATCACCGACCGAGACGAGGTCCGGAAGATCGCCGATCGCTATGGGATGATGCGCGCGGTGGCCCTCAGCCCCCTGAAGACCCGCTCCCTGATCACGCAGAAGCTGGAGGAGCTATGAGCATCGAGAGCCTCACTTGGTTCAAGTCCAGCTATAGCAGCGGTGAAGGCGGCGAGTGCCTGGAGGTGGCCGCCCACCCCACCGCCATCCACATCCGTGACTCGAAGCAACCCGCCGCCCCTCACCTCACCCTCACCCCCTCCGCCTGGTCAGCCTTTCTTCTGGGCGAGAAGGAACGCCTGGCCCGCTGACTCCTCCAGCGCGGTGTCCCGTTCGCGCACGGTGCTGGAGTGCCAGGAGACGACCCCGGCGAGGGAACCGTCGTCGAGCTAGCCGATCCCCGCCAGCCGCAGCACCGCGGCCGTCGCCGCCGCGCCGAGCACCACCACCGCGAACGGTGCCCGGCGCCAGGCCAGTACGGCGCCGACCAGGACCCCGGCGGGCCGGGCCCAGCCCGCGAAGCCGCCGGACTCCGTCAGCGCGCCGGTGGCCAGGAGGGCGACGAGCAGCACCACGGCCCCGGCGGAGGCCAGCTCCTGCGCCCGGGCGGGTATCTCGACCCGTCCGTGCAGCACCGGCCCCACCAGCCGGAAGGCGTACGTGCCCAGGGCCAGCGCGAGGATCACGAGGACGGTGGCGTTCATGCAGCGGCCTCCGCAGGCTGACGGCGATGCAGGAAGAGCCCGGCCAGGGCGAGCAGCACCGGCACTCCGGCGGGCACGGCGGGTGTCGCCGCGAGGGCGATGGCGGCGCCGAGCACGGCACACCGCCGTACCGCCGCGTCCCCCCGCAGCTGGGGCAGCACCAGCGCGACCAGCACGGCGGGGAACGCGGCGTCGAGTCCGTACCGGGCCGTGTCGCCCAGCGCACCCCCGGCGAGCGCGCCGGCCAGCACCCCGGTGTTCCACACGGCGAACAGTCCGAGCCCGGAGATCCAGAACGCCCGCCGCTGCCGTACCGGGTCGGGCTGGGCGAGGGCGAAGGCGACCGTCTCGTCGGTGACCAGGTGGGCGCCGAGGAAGCGGGCCGCCCGTCCGGTCCCGAGGATCTCGGCGACGGCCAGGCTGAAGGCGGCCGTACGGGTGTTCAGCAGCAGCCCGGTCGCCGCGGCGGCGATCGGGCCGCCCCCGGCGAGCAGCACCCCCACCGCGCTGAACTGGGCCGATCCCGCGTACACCACCAGTGACATCAGCACGGGCACCCACACCGGTAGCCCGCCCGCGACCGAGACGGCACCGAAGGAGACGCCGACGACCCCGCTGGCGAGCCAGACGAGGGAGCTGTCGCGGAGCAGGGAACGGTCACTGGGTGTTCGGAGAAGCGAACGCATGTTTTCTAGAATGGACAGCGGGCCTTCTGTCCGTCAAGCCGAACGATCGTACCGATGGAGCGAACGACATGTCCGAGCCTCCCGCCCGGCTCCCCCTGGAGTGGATCGCCGCATCGCTCAAGCGCGAGCGCACCCGCGCCGGGCTGTCCCTGTCCGAGCTGGCCAAGCGCGCCGGGATCGCGAAGTCCACGCTCTCCCAGCTGGAGGCGGCGAGCGGCAATCCCAACGTGGAGACGCTCTGGGCGCTCGCGGTCGCGCTGGGGGTGCCGTTCAGCGCGCTGGTGGAGCCGCCGGTGCCCAGCGTCCAGGTGATCCGGGCCGGCGAGGGCCCGGCGGTCGCCGCGGCGCACGCGGACTTCGTCGCCACCCTGTTGTCCGCGAGCCCTCCTTCGGCCCGGCGGGACATCTACCGCCTGAGCGCCGAGCCCGGGGCGGCCCGCGTCTCGGAACCGCACATCCCCGGCACGGTCGAGCATCTGATCGTGAGCTCCGGCCGGGTGAAGGCGGGCCCGGCGGGCGAGGAGGCCGAACTCGGCCCCGGGGATTACATGACCTATAGGGGGGACGTGCCGCACTCCTACGAGGCGCTGGAGCCGGGCACGACCTTCGTTCTCGTCATGCAGCACACGTAGTCATCCCGTACGCGTAGTCATCTCGCGCGGGGAGAGAATTCGCGCAGAATTCACCGACGGCCGGCGAGCGAGGGCCGGGAGGGAAAGGCAGGAGCCCCGTCGCCGGAACGGCGCGGGGCTCCTTGGGTACTGCTCTCAGGTTCTGCGATCAGGCAGTGATCAGACGGGGGTGACGTTCTCCGCCTGCGGACCCTTCGGGCCCTGCGTCACGTCGAAGCTCACCTGCTGGTTCTCCTCAAGGGAGCGGAAGCCGGAGGCGTTGATCGCGGAGTAGTGAACGAAGACGTCGGGGCCGCCGCCCTCCTGGGCGATGAAGCCAAAGCCCTTTTCGGCGTTGAACCACTTAACGGTTCCGGTAGCCATAAGCCCTCCTTGGGCTCAAAAGGGTTGCCCTGCTCCAGAACCTGCACGTGCGAAACGGTGCTGCGCAACTGCATACGTCTGAAAACGACGAGAGCCTGCGGTTACATGCTCCGCAGGCTCTGTACTGCAAGGGAAACCAAACTGCAACTTGCGGCAAGCCTAGCATCCGGGCTGCCGAAAGCAATAGAGGGCAAGATCACTTCACCCGGACGTTTGAACGGCCGTTGGGCCATTTGACGGCGTGGCGACGGCGGGGCCGGTCCCGGCACCGTACCGCAGGGGGTCTAGGGTCCCGATGTGGACAATTCTCGCACCCGGCCGCGCGTCGGCCACATCCAGTTCCTGAACTGCCTGCCCCTGTACTGGGGGCTCGCGAGAACCGGCACCCTCCTCGACTTCGAGCTGACCAAGGACACCCCGGAGAAGCTCAGCGAGCAGCTCGTGCGCGGCGACCTCGACATCGGCCCGGTCACCCTCGTCGAGTTCCTGAAGAACGCCGACGACCTGGTCGCCTTCCCGGACATCGCCGTCGGCTGCGACGGCCCGGTGATGTCCTGCGTGATCGTCTCGCAGGTCCCGCTGGACCGGCTGGACGGCCGCCGGGTCGCCCTCGGCTCGACCTCCCGCACCTCCGTCCGCCTCGCCCAGCTCCTCCTCGCCGACCGCTACGGCGTCCGGCCCGACTACTACACCTGTCCGCCCGACCTCAGCCTGATGATGCAGGAGGCGGACGCGGCGGTCCTGATCGGCGACGCGGCACTGCGCGCGAACCTGCTGGACGGCCCGCGCTACGGCCTGGAGGTCCACGACCTCGGCGCGCTCTGGAAGGAGTGGACCGGCCTGCCGTTCGTCTTCGCGGTCTGGGCGGCCCGCCGCGACTACGCCGACCGCGAGCCGGACATCACCCGCCAGGTCCACCGGGCCTTCCTGGAATCCCGCAACCTCTCCCTGGAGGAGGTCGCCAAGGTCGCCGAACAGGCCGCCCGCTGGGAGGCCTTCGACGAGGCGACCCTGGCGCAGTACTTCACCACCCTCGACTTCAGCTTCGGCACCCCGCAGCTGGCGGCGGTCGCCGAGTTCGCCCGCCGGATCGGCCCGACGACGGGCTTCCCGGCGGACGTGAAGGTGGACCTGCTGCGTCGGTGACCACGCGTCACTAGGCTGATGGCGACAGGCGTCGGAGACGAGCCTTGGGGCCGGGGGTTGGCCGGAGGCGTTGGGGGGAGCCCGCCATGCAGCCGCTGGACGTGGACGAGCCGGCCACCGTCGGCCCCTACCGGCTGCTCGGCCGGCTCGGCGCCGGCGGCATGGGCCGGGTCTACCTCGGCCGCAGCGCGGGCGGCCGTACGGTCGCGGTGAAGATCGTGCATCCGCACTTCGCGCTGGACGAGGAGTTCCGCGCCCGCTTCCGGCGCGAGGTGGCGGCCGCCCGCCGGGTCGGCGGCGCCTGGACCGCGCCCGTGCTGGACGCGGACCCGGACGCCCCGGTGCCCTGGGTCGCCACCGCCTACGCGGCCGGCCCGTCCCTCGCCGCGGCCGTCACCGACACCGGCCCGCTGCCCGCGCACACCGTACGGGCCCTGGGCGCGGGCCTCGCCGAGGCGCTGACCGCCGTGCACGCGCGGGAGCTCGTGCACCGGGACGTGAAGCCGTCCAACGTCCTGCTGACCCTCGACGGGCCGTTGCTGATCGACTTCGGTATCGCGCGGGCCATGGACGGCACGGCGTCCCTGACGTCCACCGGTGTCTCGGTCGGCTCCCCGGGCTACATGTCACCCGAGCAGATCCTCGGCAAGGGCGTCACGGCCGCGGCCGACGTCTTCTCCCTCGGCGCGGTCCTCGTCCACGCGGCCACGGGACAAGCGCCCTTCCGCGGTGACTCCTCGGCCGCGCTGCTCTACAAGGTCGTCCACGAGGAGCCCGAGATCGGGCCGCTCGACGGCGAGTTGCGGGAGATCGCCGTGGCCTGCCTGGCCAAGGACCCGGCGGCCCGGCCCGCCCCCGCCGACGTGAGCCGACGGCTCGCCCCGGAAGGCGCCACCCGCCTGATCGCCGGCGGCTGGCTGCCGGGCCCCCTGGTGGAGCAGGTCAGCCGCAGCGCCGTCCGCCTGCTCAACCTGGACACGGGGGAGACGGCGCGGTCGGGGCCCGTCGCCTTCGACCGGCCGGCGGTACCGGGACCGCCGGTACCTGCGGCAGTGCCGGACTCCGGTTCGGCCCCGGGCCCCGCCCCCGCCTCCGTCCCCGCCGAGTCGGACCCCGTCAGCGGAGCCGGTGCTTTCGGGCCCGCGCCCGTGATGAACCAGCAGGGACCCGGCACGCCGGTGCCGTCAGGGGCGGCCGGCGGTGTGTCCGGGGCGGTCCCGGGGGCCGCGACCGGTGCGCCCGGGGCTTCCCCCGGGTCCGCGACCGGTGTGGACGGTGTGCCGCCCGGGGCGCCGACCGTGGTGCCCGCACCGCGCGACGCGCCGCCGCCCGGACGGGTCTCCATGAGCCTGGCGGCGGCCTCCGCGCCGGCCGAGGGCGGCCGGGGTCGCCGGCTGAGCTGCACGGTGGTGCTGGCGGTCGCCGGAGCACTGGCCGTGGGGTCCCTGGTGCTCGGCGCGCTGCTGCGGCCCTGGTTCCAGAGCGACGGTGACGCGGGCGCGGGCAGCGCCCCTCGCTCCCCGGCGCCGAGTGCGGCGCACAGCAGCGCCCCCGGCGGAAGTCCCCGGCCCGGCGCGATCCCGGCCCGCTACCTCGGCACCTGGGAAGGACAGGGCAGCGAACTCGGACTGCCCGCGGGCACCTTCCGGATCACCGTCCACCAGGCGGCCCTGGGCCAGGAGTTGGGGCGGCTCCGGAACACCGACCAGGTCGGCGGCGTGTGCACGGACGTCCTCACCCTGAAGAAGGTGACGAAGTCCCGGATCCTCGCGACCTCGGTGGGCGCGCGGGACAACCCCGGGCACTGTGTGGCGAGCCCCCGCCAGGTCGAACTGACCCCGGTCGGCGACGATCTGCAGTTCACCTCGGACAGCGCGGCCGAGGGCAACGCGCAGGCCCGCATGTCGAAGGTCGGATGAGGACCGTGAACGCGACGGGGAGCGGGACCGGATGAGCACCGGGGCGCTGATGGCCGCCGCCGCGCTGTGGGGCGCCCTGGCGGGCGCGCTGCTGCCCCGCGCCGCCTACCGCCTCGCCGTCCCTGCCGGTGACCCGTGGCGGGCCCGCTGCCCGGCCGGCCACCCGCTGCGCGGCTGGCTCGGCCGCAGGCGGTGCGGCGCGTGCGGAGGAGAGGGGCAGGGAGAGGGAGGAGGAGAGGGGCAGCGCACGGAGGTGCTCCTCCCCGCCCTCGCCACCGCCCTGACCTGCGCCGCTCTCGCCGCCGCCACCGGCACCCGGCCGGAACTGGCGGTCTGGCTGCTGCTCGCGCCCGTCGGGGTGCTGCTGGCCGTGGTCGACCTCCGGGTGCAACGGCTGCCCGACCCGCTGACCCTGCCCCTCGCCGGGGCCGCCCTCGCCCTGCTGGGCCTCGCCGCGCTGCTGCCCGAGCACGCCGGCCACTGGCCCACCGCGCTGTACGGGGCCCTCGCGCTCGGCGCCGGCTACTACGCGCTGTACCTCATCAACCCGGCAGGGATGGGCTTCGGCGACGTCAAGCTGGCCGTCGGCATGGGCGCCGTACTCGGCTGGTACGGCTGGTCCACGGTCCTGCTCGGCGCCTTCGCCGGCTTCCTGCTCGGCGCGCTGTACGGCGGTGCGCTCGTCGTCGTACGGCGCACGGGGCGCAAGTCGGCGATCCCGTTCGGCCCGTTCCTGCTGGCCGGTGCCTTGACCGGCCTGCTGATCGGCGCGTACGCGGCCTGACGTCCTCGCGGGGAAACGGCTGGCGTAGGCTGAGTCAGCCCGTCCACAACCCTTGACGAAAGGGACGCCCTGGTGACCGAGAAGGCCGACCTCCAGTCTGTCCTCGACCGTGCCGCAGCCGGTGGGCGGATCACCCCGGAAGAGGCGCTCGACCTCTACCGCGACGCCCCGCTGCACGCGCTGGGCGCCGCCGCCGACGCCGTACGCCGCCGCAAGTACGCCGGTACCGAGCACATCGCGACGTACATCATCGAGCGGAACATCAACTACACGAACGTGTGTGTCACGGCGTGCAAGTTCTGCGCGTTCTACGCGGCCCCCAAGGACAAGGACAAGGGCTGGACCCGCGACCTCGACGACATCCTGCGCCGCTGCGCGGAGACCGTCGAACTGGGCGGCACCCAGATCATGTTCCAGGGCGGCCACCACCCGGACTACGGCGTCGAGTACTACGAGAAGCACTTCAAGGCCATCAAGGACGCCTTCCCGCAGCTCGTCATCCACTCGCTGGGCGCGTCCGAGGTCGACCACATGGCCCGTATCTCCGGCGTGTCGGTCGAGGAGGCCATCACCCGGATCCACGAGGCGGGCCTCGACTCCTTCGCCGGCGCCGGCGCGGAGCTGCTCCCCGAGCGCCCCCGCAAGGCCATCGCGCCCCTCAAGGAGTCCGGCGAGCGCTGGCTGGAGATCATGGAGACCGCGCACCGGCTGGGCGTGGAGTCCACCTCCACCATGCTGATGGGCACCGGCGAGACCAACGCCGAGCGCATCGAGCACCTGCGCATGATCCGGGACGTCCAGGACCGTACGGGCGGCTTCCGCGCGTTCATCCCGTACACCTACCAGCCCGAGAACAACCACCTGAAGGGCCGGACGCAGGCCACGATCTTCGAGTACCTGCGGATGATCGCCATCGCCCGCCTCTTCCTGGACAACGTCCAGCACATCCAGGGCTCGTGGCTGACCACGGGCAAGGAGGCCGGCCAGCTCTCCCTGCACTACGGCGCGGACGACCTCGGCTCCATCATGCTGGAGGAGAACGTGGTCTCCTCGGCCGGCGCCAGGCACCGCTCCAACCGGCTGGAGATCATCGACCTGATCCGCAAGGCGGGCCGGGTACCGGCGCAGCGGGCCACGACGTACGAGCACCTCGTCGTGCACGACGACCCGGCGAACGACCCCGTCGACGACCGTGTGGTCTCCCACATCTCCTCCACGGCCATCGAGGGCGGCACGGCCCACCCCGAACTGAAGCTGCTGGCGTCGAACTAGGGGCGCCTTGCTGACGATTCACGCCGACTCCCGGGGCCACGCCCTCGCCGTCGAGGGCGAGCGGGTCGCGGCCGCCGGCCCCCTGGAGGAGCTCGCCGCCGCGTACCCGCACGCGCGCGTGCGCACCTGGCCCGGCATCCTCACGTCCGGATTCGTCAACCCGCACGGCAACGAGCTGCTGGAGGAGACGTACCACCCGGATCCCCGGGAGGCCGACACCCTCGGCACCGAGCCGCTGACCGGCGACGCGCTGACCGCGCTCGCGCTGGACGACGCCCGCTGGGGCGCGAGCGCCCGGCGCGGAGTGCAGCGCATGCTGGCCCACGGCACGGTCGCGGCAGCCTGCGAACCGCTGCGCAACCGCGCGGTACAGGACGCCGTGCGGCGCACCGGCCTGGTGCTCACCGGCCGGCAGGGGCGCCCCGGCGGGGTGCCCTCCCTCGACCCCTTGGCCTCCGGCCTGGAGCCCGTGTACCCGCCTGCCCGCACGCCCGGCTCCGCGGCCCGCTTCGCGGTCTTCGACGTCCGTGACGAGGCCGAACTCGCCGAGCGCGGAACGGCGACATGCGTGGCGACGGTGCTGGCGGGCCGCCTGGTGTTCAGGCGCCGGTAGGCCCGCGGCGCGCGGGAAGCCGGGGCTCCTGGCGTGCGACCGGGCTGCAACAATGGGCGGGTGACCCGCGCTTCCCTGAACAAGCAGCCGCACGAAGTCGCCTCGATGTTCGACGACGTGGCGGAACGGTACGACCTGACGAACGACGTGCTGTCGCTCGGCCAGGACCGGCGCTGGCGCAAGGAGGTGGCGAAGGCGGTCGACGCGCGCCCAGCGCAGAAGGTCCTCGACCTCGCCGCCGGCACGGCCACCTCCTCGCTGCCCTTCGCGCGGACGGGCGCGTACGTCGTCCCCTGCGACTTCTCGGTCGGGATGCTCCGGGTCGGCAAGCGGAAGCACACCTGGCTGCCGTTCACGGCCGGGGACGCGACGAAGCTGCCGTTCAAGGACGACACCTTCGACGCCGTCACCATCTCCTTCGGGCTGCGCAACGTCCAGGACACGGATGCGGCCCTGCGGGAGATGTACCGGGTGACCCGCCCCGGCGGGCGCGTGGTGATCTGCGAGTTCTCGTCCCCGACATGGGCGCCGTTCCGCACGGTCTACACCGAGTACCTGATGCGCGCCCTGCCGCCGGTCGCGCGCGCGGTGTCCTCGAACCCGGACGCCTACGTCTACCTCGCCGAGTCCATCCGTGCCTGGCCCGATCAGCCCGCCCTCGCCGAAAGGCTGCGGAAGGCGGGCTGGTCGAAGGTGGCCTGGCGCAACCTCACCGGCGGTGTGGTCGCCCTGCACCGGGGCTTCAAGGAGAGCTGAGCGGTCCGTCCCACGGGGCGGCGGGATCAGCGGTTGATCATCTCGAAGGCGTCACCGGGCTCACCGAGTTCGCGTGGGAGCCCGCCCGTGGGCGGCCGCGGGATGCGGGGCTCGCGCACGCCCCCGCCGCCCTCTCCGTCGCCGAAGTCGAACCACACGTACACCATCGACTCCCGCGGCACCTCGGCGCCGGGCTGCGGGTACTGGCGTACGACGTAGTCGACGACCGTGCGGTGGAAGTCCGGGCGGTCCGGCGCGTTGAGGAACAGGCCCCGCGCCCGGGCCGTTTCGCGCGCGTCCACGGCCATCAGTCCGACCAGCCGTGGCACGCGCACTTCGGGTGTTTTGGGTGTTATACGCACAGATGTCACCCCCAGCGGTACTGGAAGGGTAACTCCCGTGCGCCCGGGCCGGAAGGACTCGGTGTCTTTCTGTGACAGACGACTACGCTGCGTTATCGGTACGGGTGTTGAGGGCGAGCCGGAAGCAGAGGGCCGACTCGTTCAGCGTGGGATGCGGGTAGGACTCCGCCGGGCGCATCCCGAGCCGCCGGGTCACCGCGACCGACCGCTCGTTGCCCGGCCGGACCATCGCCACCACCTCCGGCACCCCGGCCGCCCGCACCCGCTCCAGCGTCTCGTGTGCGGCCGCGGTGGCGTACCCCTTGCCCCAGTGCGCCCGGCCCAGCCGCCAGCCGATCTCGATCTCGCCGACCGGCCCCCAGTCGGGCCGCCACGGCTGCGCTCCGGTGAAGCCGATGACCTCCCCGGCCTCGTCCAGCAACGTCCACAGGCAGAAGCCGCGTTCCGCGTCGTGCCGCCGCTGGCGCGCGGTGAGTTCCTCATAGACCGACAGCGCGGCCGGCCTGCCGCCGTAGAACTCCATGACCTCGGGGTCGTCGAAGACCCGGTGCCAGGCGATCGCGTCCTCGTGGGTCGGAACGCGCAGCCGTACCGCGGGGAGGGGTCGGTTCACAGGGCAGCCCTTCAGCCGGGTGATCAATTCTGCTGAATAGACTGCCCATGTCCAGTGCCGGTCGGCACGCTGATTTCGAACTTGGGGAGATCCCGCCGTGACCGAGCCCCTCTCCGACCACACCGCCGATGTGATCGTCGTGGGCGCGGGGCCAGCCGGCTCCACGACCGCGTACCACCTCGCCAAGTCCGGTCTCGACGTCCTGCTCCTGGAGAAGACCGAGTTCCCGCGCGAGAAGGTCTGCGGCGACGGCCTCACCCCGCGTGCGGTGAAGCAGCTCGTGGCGATGGGCATCGACATCTCGGAGCAGGCCGGCTGGCTGCGCAACAAGGGCCTGCGCATCATCGGCGGCGGCGTCCGCCTCCAGCTGGACTGGCCGGAACTGGCCTCCTACCCGAACTACGGACTGGTCCGCAAGCGCGACGACTTCGACGAGCAGCTCGCCCGCAACGCCCAGAAGGCGGGGGCGCGGCTGTACGAGCGCTGCAACGTGAGCGGCCCGGTCATCGACGACCGCACCGGGCGGATCACCGGCGTCACCGCCAAGCTCGGCGAGGAGAAGCGCGAGGTCACCTTCCACGCGCCTCTGGTGGTCGCCGCCGACGGCAACTCCACCCGCCTGTCCCTCGCCATGGGCCTGCACCGCCGCGAGGACCGCCCGATGGGCGTCGCGGTCCGGACGTACTTCGAGAGCCCCCGCCACGAGGACGACTACCTGGAGTCCTGGCTGGAACTGTGGGACCGCCGCGGCCCCCAGGACCGTCTGCTGCCCGGCTACGGCTGGATCTTCGGCATGGGCGACGGCACGTCGAACGTGGGCCTCGGCGTGCTGAACACCTCCGCCTCCTTCAAGGAGCTGGACTGGCGCGAGATCCTCAAGGCCTGGTGCGCCTCCATGCCCGAGGACTGGGGCTACACCCCCGAGAACATGACCGGCCCGATCCGCGGTGCCGCCCTCCCCATGGCCTTCAACCGCCAGCCGCACTACACGCGCGGACTGCTGCTCGTCGGCGACGCCGGCGGCCTGGTGAACCCCTTCAACGGCGAGGGCATCGCCTACGCCATGGAGTCCGGCCAGATCGCCGCCGACGTCATCGTGCAGGCACACGCGCGTGCCACGCCCGCACAGCGCGAGATCGCCCTCCAGCGCTACCCGCGCGTCCTCAAGGACACCTACGGCGGCTACTACACCCTCGGCCGCGCCTTCGTGAAGCTCATCGGCAACCCGAAGGTCATGCAGATCGCCGCCCAGCGCGGCCTGACGCACCCGATGCTGATGAAGTTCACCCTCAAGCTCCTCGCGAACCTCACCGACCCCACGGGCGGCGACGCGATGGACCGCATCATCAACGGCCTGAGCAAGGTGGCCCCGAAGGCGTGAGCCTGCGCTATTCCGTGCTCAGCCCTTCCGCCCTGGCGGCCCGGCGGGCGAACACCTCGTCCCGCCGGACCGCCATCTGCCGCAGCGCGTCCTTTTTCTCCCGCTTGGAGAGCCGATCCAGGTAGAGGTACCCGTTGGTGTGGTCGGTCTCGTGGATGAGGCAGCGCGCGAAGTACCCCGTGCCCTCGATGACGACCGGCCGGCCGTCCTTGTCCCGCCCGCGCACGACGGCCCGGTCCGGCCGCGGTACGGCCATCACGGCACCCGGCACCGACAGGCACCCCTCACCCTCGTCCAGCAGCCGTCGCCCGTGCGTGGGCGTTTCGAGCACCGGGTTGACGACGTGTCCGACATGCCGGATACCGTCGTCATCGGGGCAGTCGTACACGAAAAGCCGGAGATCGACCCCAACCTGATTCGCCGCCAGTCCGGCCCCTTCGGCGACATACAGGGTGCGGAACATGTCGTCGATGAGTGCGGCGAGGTCGGGCCCGAACTCCGTGATGTCCCGGCACGGCTTGTGCAGGACCTCCTCGCCGGCCTCGGCGATCCGGCGCACCGCACCACGCCGGGCCTCGGGGGCGTGGCGCGGGTAGCAGTCGGCGGGCCTTCCCTGTACGAACACGCGTGGCATCGCGCGGTCTCCTTCGCTCATGGACGGACCGCCGGGCGGCGGCCCGCGCCGAGCATGCCAGGAACACCGCCCCGGGCGTGCCGGGAACGGCGCAAGGGCCGCTGCCCCCGAGCGGCTGCGGCCCTACGCGCGTTGAGAGGCGCGGGAGTGCTCAGAGCACCCGCACGGCGCCGGTCGGCGGGTCGTACGACAGCGGGTGCTCCCCGACACCGCTGGAGGGGTTCTGTGCGCCGACGAACATACCGTCGCCCACGTACACCGCGACGTGGTAGGCGCTGCCCGCGCTGCCCCAGTACAGGATGTCACCCGGCTGCAGGTTGCTCAGTGACACCTGGGTGCCGGCCGTCGACTGGTCCTGGGAGACGCGCGGCAGGCTGATGCCCACCTGCTTGAAGGCCGTCTGTACCAGGCCGGAGCAGTCGTACGCCGACGGGCCGGTGGCGCCGGAGACGTACGCCTTGCCGATCTGCGCCTTGACGAAGCTGATGACGGCCGCGGCGGAACCGGTGGCCGTGGAGGTGCTCGTCGAGGTGCTGCCGGAGTCCGACGTGGTGGCGAGCGTCGTACGCTCGGCGTTGCGGGAGGCGCGCGCGGCGGCCTCCTTGCGGGCCTCCTCCTGCGCCTTCTTCTTGGCCTCGGCGGCCTTCTGCTTCGCCTCGGCGAGGTCCGCCTCGGCCTGCTTCGCGGCCTTTGCGGCGGCCGCGTCACGCTCGGCCTGCAGCTGGTAGTTCGCGGCGGCCTGCTGGGTGGCGTCCGCGGACTTGGCCGCCTGAGCCAGGTCGGCCGTCAGGGTGGGCAGTTCAAGGGTCTGCGTCACCGGCTCGGCCGCGTTCGCCGAGCCGGACGCCCCGGCGACTGCCAGGGTGCTGAGGACGCCACCGGCAACTCCGGCCCGCATCGCGAGGGTCGACGCGCTGCGGCGGGGCTTCCGGTGGCTGCGTATGTGAGCGGTGTGGGACATGGGAACAACCGGTACCAGGGGCTCCTTCATATCTTCAAGAAACGTGTGCTGCGCCACAGTTGCTCAATCGAGACCCAGAATCCCGGGCGTGTCGCTCTTTATTGACGCCGTAACGGACATTGCGGACGTCGGTGATCAAGCCCTTGATCACGGTCTTTGATCATTACGTCCGGATTGCCCCCCGCCTACCATCGGTCGGGGTCGTTGGCCAAGCCCGGTTCTTAGGGGCCACTCATCGATGTGGCGGAGGTCACGGAACGGTTACCGGAAGCACGGCGTCCCGTGCGCGCGGCGCTCGTGAACGCATGCACGCGCCCCCGCCCCCGTCCACACCACGCCTGCACCTCCCTCTGAGGTGTGAACGCCGCCCTCTACCAGGCACCCCCGTCCAGCGCCAATTTGCATGCAGCGGAACTCTCTTGATATTGAGACGCCCCCTCCGGCCTGCGGGGACAAGTGAAAATGTCACTTCTGGTGATCAACTGAACGCTTCCCGTATGAAGATCACTCATCATCCGACTTCATGAACCTTCGTCAGGTGGTGTAGATCACAAAGCTTGTGGAATACCCCGTGTCGCAGATCACAGAGCGGCGGGCATAAGATGCGTGGCAACTGGGCTTGTGACCTGCTTCACATGTTCTCGATCTTCGCCCGGGACGACGGGGCTCGTGGGACCGGTGAGGCGGAAGTGAGCGCAGTGCACCAGTGCAACCGCCAGCAGTCAGCGCCGACTGAGAGGAGCGAGGAGCGGTGAACGCGTATGCGCCCATCCTCGTACTGGGAGCCCTCGGGGCAGGCTTTGCGATCTTCTCCGTGGTCATGGCCACGCTGATCGGTCCGAAGCGGTACAACCGCGCCAAGCTTGAGGCCTACGAGTGCGGCATCGAGCCGACCCCCACGCCGGCCGGCGGCGGGCGCTTCCCCATCAAGTACTACCTGACGGCGATGCTCTTCATCGTCTTCGACATCGAGATCGTCTTCCTCTACCCCTGGGCCGTCACCTTCGACGCCCTGGGGATCTTCGGGCTCGTGGAGATGCTGCTCTTCGTGCTCACCGTCTTCGTCGCCTACGCGTACGTATGGCGGCGCGGCGGCCTGGAATGGGACTGAGGGGCCTTAAGGACATGGGACTCGAAGAAAAGCTGCCGAGCGGCTTCCTGCTGACCACCGTCGAGCAGGCCGCGGGCTGGGTGCGCAAGGCGTCCGTCTTCCCGGCCACCTTCGGCCTCGCCTGCTGCGCCATCGAGATGATGACCACCGGCGCCGGCCGTTACGACCTGGCGCGCTTCGGCATGGAGGTCTTCCGCGGCTCGCCGCGCCAGGCGGACCTCATGATCGTCGCCGGCCGGGTCAGCCAGAAGATGGCACCGGTGCTCCGACAGGTCTACGACCAGATGCCCAACCCGAAATGGGTGATCTCCATGGGCGTCTGCGCCTCCTCGGGCGGCATGTTCAACAACTACGCGATCGTCCAGGGCGTCGACCACATCGTGCCGGTCGACATCTATCTCCCGGGCTGCCCGCCCCGCCCCGAGATGCTGATGGACGCGATCCTCAAGCTCCACCAGAAGATCCAGTCCTCCAAGCTCGGCGTCAACGCCGAGGAAGCGGCCCGCGAGGCGGAGGAGGCGGCGCTCAAGGCCCTGCCCACGATCGAGATGAAGGGGCTGCTGCGGTGAGCGACGCGAACGGCAACGGCGCAGGCGGCGTGAACGGCTCCGCGAACGGAGTGAACCCCGAGAAGGACCTCTCCGCCTCCAACCTCCCCGGCCAGCGCGGCCAGGGCGGCGAGGAGATCCGCGTCCAGCGCGGCATGTTCGGCGCCACCAACGGCGGCGACACCTCCGGCTACGGCGGCCTGGTCCGCTCGGTCCGGCTCCCGGGACCGGCGCACCGCCCCTACGGCGGCTGGTTCGACGAGGTCGCCGACGAACTGGAAGGCGCCCTGGAGGAACAGGGACTCCTCCCGGACACCGCCATCGAGAAGACGGTCGTCGACCGCGGCGAGCTGACCTTCCACATCGAACGCGAGTACCTGCTCCGCGTCGCCCGCACCCTGCGCGACGACCCGGCCCTGCGCTTCGAACTGTGCACCGGCGTCAGCGGCGTCCACTATCCGCACGACAAGGGCCGCGAGCTGCACGCCGTCTACCACCTGCGCTCGATCACCCACAACCGGCTGATCCGCCTCGAAGTCAGCGCCCCCGACGCCGACCCGCGCATCCCGTCCCTCGTCGCCGTCTATCCGACCAACGACTGGCACGAGCGCGAGACCTACGACTTCTTCGGGATCGTCTTCGACGGTCACCCGGCCCTGACCCGGATCATGATGCCGGACGACTGGCAGGGCCACCCGCAGCGCAAGGACTACCCCCTCGGCGGCATCCCCGTCGAGTACAAGGGCGCCCAGATCCCGGCTCCGGACCAGCGGAGGTCGTACTCGTGAGCAGCACCCAGTCAGCAGCCGCCCGGGAAACCACCGAGGGCACCGTCTATACGGTCACCGGTGGCGACTGGGACGAGGTCGTCCAGTCCGCGACCCGCGCCGACGACGAACGCATCGTCGTCAACATGGGTCCCCAGCACCCGTCCACCCATGGAGTGCTCCGTCTGATCCTGGAGATCGAGGGCGAGACGGTCACCGAGGCCCGCTGCGGCATCGGCTATCTGCACACCGGCATCGAGAAGAACCTCGAGTACCGCACGTGGACGCAGGGCACCACCTTCGTCACGCGCATGGACTACCTGACGTCCTTCTTCAACGAGACCGCCTATTGCCTCGCCGTCGAAAAGCTCCTCGGCATCGAGGACGACATCACCGAACGCGCCAAGATCATCCGGGTGCTCCTGATGGAGCTGAACCGCATGTCCTCCCACCTGGTGTGCATCGCCACCGGCGGCATGGAGCTCGGCGCCACCACGATCATGATCTACGGCTTCCGTGATCGTGAAATGATTCTCGACCTCTACGAGCTCATCACGGGCCTTCGGATGAACCACGCGTACATCCGCCCCGGCGGACTCGCCCAGGATCTGCCCCCCGGCGCGGTGGACCAGATCCGCGAGTTCGTGAAGAAGATGAAGAAGAACCTCCCGGAGTACGACAAGCTCGCCACCGGGAACCCCATCTTCAAGGCCCGCATGCAGGACATCGGCTACCTCGACCTGGCCGGCTGCATGGCCCTCGGCGCCACCGGCCCGATCCTGCGCTCCACCGGCCTGCCGCACGACCTGCGCAAGGCACAGCCGTATTGCGACTACGAGACGTACGACTTCGAGATCCCGACCGCCGACACCTGCGACGCCTATGGCCGCTTCCTGGTCCGCCTGGAGGAGATGCGCCAGTCGCTCAGCATCGTCGAGCAGTGCCTGGACCGGCTCGCGCCCGGTCCGGTCATGGTCGCCGACAAGAAGATCGCCTGGCCCGCCCAGCTCGCCCTGGGACCGGACGGACTCGGCAACTCCCTCGACCACATCAAGAAGATCATGGGCACCTCCATGGAGGCCCTGATCCACCACTTCAAGCTCGTCACCGAGGGCTTCCGCGTCCCGCCGGGGCAGGCGTACGCGGCCGTCGAGTCCCCCAAGGGCGAACTCGGTGTGCACGCCGTCTCCGACGGCGGCACCCGCCCCTACCGGGTCCACTTCCGCGACCCGTCCTTCACCAACCTGCAGGCCATGGCGGCGATGTGCGAAGGCGGCCAGGTCGCCGACGTCATCGTCGCCGTCGCGTCCATCGACCCCGTGATGGGAGGCGTCGACCGGTGACCACCTCTTCTTCGGAGCGGGGCGTCAGCCTGGGCATGCCCGAACTGCCCGCGCCCGCCTACCCGGACGACGTCCGCGCCCGGCTGGAGGCGGACGCGCGCGAGATCATCGCGCGCTACCCGGACTCCCGGTCGGCCCTGCTGCCGCTGCTCCACCTCGTGCAGTCGGAGGAGGGCCATGTCACGCGCACCGGAATGCAGTTCTGCGCGGACATGCTGAACCTCACCACGGCCGAGGTCACCGCCGTCGCCACCTTCTACACCATGTACCGGCGGGGGCCGTCCGGCGACTACCAGGTCGGTGTGTGCACCAACACGCTGTGCGCGGTGATGGGCGGCGACGCGATCTTCGAGACCCTGCAGGAGCACCTGGGCGTCGGCAACGGCGAGACCACCGACGACGGCAAGGTCACCCTGGAGCACATCGAGTGCAACGCGGCCTGCGACTTCGCCCCGGTCGTGATGGTCAACTGGGAGTTCTTCGACAACCAGACGCCGGGCAGCGCCAAGCGCCTGGTCGACGACCTGCGTGCGGGGCGGCCCGTACAGCCCACGCGCGGGGCGCGGCTGTGCACGTTCAAGGAGACCGCGCGGATCCTGGCCGGCTTCCCCGACGAGCGGCCCGGGGCCGTCGAGGAGGGCGGCAGTGCGGGACCGGCGTCGCTGGTGGGCCTTCGCCTGGCAAGGGGAGAGACCGCACCCGCGCGCGTGGTCCATCCGCGCGGAGGTCCGCAAGGGGAACGGCAGGACAGGGTGCACGAGCCGTCGCCGGCCGAGCACCTCAGTTCCCATGACGCGCCGCAGGAGACATCGGCCTCCGACCCGGCTCACCCCGCAGGGCCTACCGCAGAGGAGGGGGAGTGATGACCGTGGCAGCCGAACTGAAGGACTCCAGCCCCGAGAAGCTGCTCGCACCCGTGCTGTCGGCCTTCTGGGACGAGGACCGGTCCTGGACTCTGGACGTCTACCGGAGGCACGAGGGGTACGAGGGGCTCCGCAAGGCGCTCGCCATGTCACCGGACGACGTGATCGCGTACGTCAAGGAGTCCGGGCTGCGCGGCCGCGGCGGCGCGGGATTCCCGACCGGAATGAAGTGGCAGTTCATTCCGCAGGGGGATGGAAAGCCGCACTATCTAGTTGTCAACGCCGACGAGTCGGAGCCCGGGACCTGCAAGGACATCCCGCTCCTCTTCGCGAACCCGCATAGCCTCATCGAGGGCATTGTGATCGCGTGCTATGCCATCAGGTCGTCGCATGCCTTCATCTATCTGCGTGGTGAAGTCGTCCCTGTTCTGCGGCGGCTGCACGAGGCCGTGCGCGAGGCCTACGCGGCGGGCTACCTCGGCGAGAACATCCTGGGCAGCGGGCTCGACCTCCAGCTCACCGTGCACGCGGGCGCCGGCGCGTACATCTGCGGTGAGGAGACCGCACTGCTCGACTCGCTCGAAGGCCGCCGTGGTCAACCGCGGCTCCGTCCCCCCTTCCCTGCGGTGGAAGGCCTCTACGCCTGTCCGACTGTTGTGAACAACGTCGAGTCGATCGCGTCGGTTCCCGCGATCCTGAAAAACGGAAAAGATTGGTTCAGGTCGATGGGCAGCGAGAAGTCCCCGGGCTTCACGCTGTACTCGCTCAGCGGCCACGTCGCCAGCCCCGGCCAGTACGAGGCCCCGCTCGGCATCACGCTCCGCCAGCTCCTCGACATGAGCGGCGGCATGCGGCCCGGCCACCGGCTGAAGTTCTGGACGCCGGGCGGCTCCTCCACACCGATGTTCACCGACGAGCACCTCGACGTCCCCCTGGACTACGAGGGCGTCGGCGCCGCTGGTTCCATGCTCGGCACCAAGGCCCTGCAGTGCTTCGACGAGACGACCTGCGTGGTGCGGGCGGTGACCCGCTGGACCGAGTTCTACGCCCACGAGTCCTGCGGCAAGTGCACGCCGTGCCGCGAAGGGACGTACTGGCTCGTGCAGTTGCTGCGGGACATCGAGGCCGGCAAGGGCGTCATGTCCGACCTCGACAAGCTCGCCGACATCGCCGACAACATCAACGGCAAGTCCTTCTGCGCCCTCGGCGACGGCGCCGCGTCCCCGATCTTCTCCTCGCTGAAGTACTTCCGTGCGGAGTACGAGCAGCACATCACGGGCCGGGGCTGCCCCTTCGACCCGGCCAAGTCCACGGCCTGGGCGGACCGCCCGGAGGTGAACGCATGACCGTGACCACCAACGCCCCCGCGGGTGGCGGAGAGGCGGCGGTCCCGCCGGAAGACCTCGTCACGCTGACGATCGACGGCATCGAGCTCAGCGTGCCCAAGGGCACCCTGGTCATCCGGGCCGCCGAGCAGCTCGGCATCGAGATCCCCCGGTTCTGCGACCACCCCCTGCTCGACCCCGCCGGCGCCTGCCGTCAGTGCATCGTCGAGGTCGAGGGCCAGCGCAAGCCCATGGCGTCGTGCACCATCACCTGCACCGACGGCATGGTGGTGAAGACTCAGCTCACCTCGCCGGTCGCCGAGAAGGCCCAGCACGGCGTGATGGAGCTGCTGCTCATCAACCACCCGCTGGACTGCCCGGTCTGCGACAAGGGCGGCGAGTGTCCGCTGCAGAACCAGGCCATGTCGCACGGCAACGCCGAGTCCCGCTTCGACGGCAAGAAGCGCACCTATGAGAAGCCCGTACCGATCTCCACGCAGGTGCTGCTCGACCGCGAGCGGTGCGTGCTGTGCGCCCGCTGCACCCGGTTCTCCAACCAGATCGCGGGCGACCCGATGATCGAGCTGATCGAGCGGGGCGCGCTCCAGCAGGTCGGCACCGGCGAGGGCGATCCGTTCGAGTCGTACTTCTCCGGCAACACCATCCAGATCTGCCCGGTCGGAGCCCTCACCTCGGCGGCCTACCGCTTCCGCTCCCGCCCCTTCGACCTCGTCTCCTCTCCCTCGGTCTGCGAGCACTGTTCCGGCGGCTGCGCCACCCGCACCGACCACCGGCGCGGCAAGGTCATGCGGCGGCTCGCCGCCAACGACCCCGAGGTCAACGAGGAGTGGATCTGCGACAAGGGACGCTTCGCGTTCCGGTACGCGCAGCTCAGGGACCGCCTCGACACGCCCCTGGTGCGCAACGCCGACGGCGCCCTGGAACCCGCGTCCTGGCCCGAAGCCCTGGAGGCCGCCGCGCGGGGCCTGACCGCGGCCCGCTCCCGTGCCGGTGTCCTCATCGGCGGCCGGCTGACCGTCGAGGACGCCTACGCGTACAGCAAGTTCGCGCGCGTGGCGCTCGACACGAACGACATCGACTTCCGCGCGCGCGTGCACAGCGGCGAGGAGGCCGACTTCCTGGCGTCCCGGGTGGCCGGGCGAGGCCGTGACCTCGACGGTACGGGCGTCACGTACACCGCCCTGGAGAAGGCTCCGGCCGTGCTGCTGGCCGGCTTCGAGTCGGAGGAGGAGGCGCCCGGTGTCTTCCTGCGGCTGCGCAAGGCCTGGCGCAAGCACAAGCAGCAGGTGTTCGCGCTGGCCACGCACGCGACCCGGGGCCTTGAGAAGGCGGGCGGCACCCTGCTGCCGGCCGCGCCGGGCACCGAGACGGAGTGGCTGGACGCCCTCGCGAGCGGCGTCGGCCTGGAGGAGCCCGGCGCACGGGCCGCTGAGGCCCTGCGCACCGACGGCGCGGTCATCGTCGTCGGTGAGCGGCTCGCCTCGGTCGCCGGCGGCTTCACCGCCGCCGTGCGGGCCGCCACCGCGACCGGCGCCCAGCTGGTGTGGATTCCGCGCCGGGCCGGTGAGCGGGGCGCCGTCGAGGTGGGCGCGCTGCCGTCGCTGCTGCCGGGCGGCCGCCCGGCGACCGACCCGCGCGCGCGGGAGGAGGTCGCGGCCGTCTGGGGACTCGCCCAACTCCCGCTGCGCTACGGACGCGACACCCACCACATCATCGAGGCCGCCGCCACCGGCGAACTGTCGGCCCTCGTGGTCGCCGGAGTGGAGGTCGCCGACCTGCCCGACCCGGCACGCGCGCGTGAAGCACTCGGCGGTGTGGGCTTCCTGGTGTCGCTGGAACTGCGGCCCAGCGAGGTCACCGAGCACGCCGACGTCGTCCTGCCGGTCGCCGCGGTCGCCGAGAAGGCGGGCACCTTCCTCAACTGGGAAGGCAGGGTGCGTTTCTTCGAGGCGGCCCTCAAGCCCGAACAGATGACCCGCCGCCTGGCACCGACCGACGCGCGCGTGCTGCACATGCTGGCCGACGCCATGGCCCGCGCCGAAGGCGCTGAGGGACGCAGCCACCTGGGCCTGCCGGACCTGCGCAGCACGCGCGCGGAGATCGACCGGCTCGGCGCCTGGGACGGCCCGCATGCCACCGAGCCCCAGGAGTCCGCGGGCGCGCTGCCCCGCCCGGCCGTCGGCGAGGCCGTACTCGCCGGGCACCGGCTGCTGCTCGACCGCGGTGTCCTGCAGGAGGGCGACGAGGCGCTCGCCGGAACCCGGCACGCCGCACACGCGCGCGTGTCCGCCGCGACAGCCGCAGAGACAGGCGTCAAGGACGGTGACGTCCTCGCCGTCACCGGCCCCGCAGGCACCGTCGAACTCCCGCTGAAGATCACCGAGATGCCCGACCGGGTGGTCTGGCTCCCGCTGAACTCGGCCGGCGCGGGCGTTGCCTCCGACACCGGGGCACAGCCCGGCTCCCTCGTCCGCATCGGCCCGGCGGCACCCGCCGAACAGGCCCCCAAGGAGGTGGAGGCATGAGCCCGTACCTCGCAGCTGAAGACCTCTCGATGTTCGGCCGCGACCCCTGGTGGCTGGTCGTCATCAAGGCCGTGTTCTGCTTCGCCTTCCTGATGGTGACCGTCCTGTTCTCCATCGTCTGGGAGCGCAAGGTCGTCGCCTGGATGCAGCTGCGCATCGGCCCCAACCGGCACGGTCCCTGGGGGATGCTCCAGTCGCTGGCCGACGGTGTGAAGCTGATGCTCAAGGAAGACATCATCGTCAAACGCGCGGACAAGGTGGTCTACGTCCTCGCGCCGATCGTGGCGGCCGTCCCGGCCTTCATGGCGATCGCGGTGATCCCCTTCGGACCGGCCGACAACGAGATCTCGATCTTCGGCCACCGCACCGCGATGCAGCTGACCGACCTGCCGATCGCGATGCTCTACATCCTCGCGGTCGCCTCCGTCGGCATCTACGGGATCGTTCTGGCGGGTTGGAGTTCTGGATCCACCTATCCGCTCCTCGGCGGCCTGCGCTCCTGCGCGCAGATGATCTCCTACGAGATCGCCATGGGCGCCGCGTTCGCCTCGGTGTTCCTCTACTCGGGGTCGATGTCGACGTCCAGGATCGTGGAACAGCAGCACGACCGCTGGTACATCCTGCTGCTGCCCGTCTCCTTCATCCTCTACATCGTCACGATGGTCGGCGAGACCAACCGCGCCCCCTTCGACATGCCGGAGTCCGAGGGCGACCTGGTGGGCGGTTTCAACACCGAGTACTCGTCCATCAAGTTCGCGATGTTCATGCTCGCCGAGTACGTGAACATGGTGACGGTCTCGGCCGTCTCGACCACGCTGTTCCTCGGCGGCTGGCGCGCCCCATGGCCGATCAGCTCCTTCTGGGCGGGCGCGAACCATGGCTGGTGGCCGTTGCTGTGGTTCGTCATCAAGGTCCAGCTGCTGCTGTTCTTCTTCATCTGGCTGCGCGGCACGCTCCCACGGGTCCGCTACGACCAGCTGATGAAGCTCGGCTGGAAGGTTCTCATCCCGGTCTCCGTGACCTGGCTGATGCTGGTGGCGACCGTACGGGCCCTGCGCAACGAGCACTACGACTTCGCCGACATCGCCCTGTATGTGGGCGGCGGAGTCCTGGCCCTGTTGCTGATCTCCTTCGTCGCCGACATGTTCCGCGAGAAGGCCAGGACGGCCGGTCAGTCCGCCGCCGAACAGGCCGGATTCGACCCGATGGCGGGCGGGTTCCCCGTGCCGCCGCTGCCCGGTCAGGAGCTGCCGCCGGTGCCGAGGCGCCGCCCGCGCCGCGAACGGGAACTGATTGTCAGTGGCGGGCCGGACACTGTAAGTGACGGATCTGCGGATGGAAAGGAGGCGTCCGATGGCTGAGGAGCCGAAGGAGACCAAGCCCGGTTTCCAGAACCCCGTCGCCGGCTTCGGCGTGACCTTCAAGGCCATGTTCAAGAAGCGGCTGACCGAGCAGTACCCGGAGCAGAAGAAGACCACGGCTCCGCGGTTCCACGGACGGCACCAGCTCAACCGCCATCCGGACGGCCTGGAGAAGTGCGTCGGCTGCGAGCTGTGCGCGTGGGCCTGCCCCGCCGACGCCATCTACGTGGAGGGCGCCGACAACACCGACGAGGAACGCTACTCGCCGGGCGAGCGGTACGGCCGCGTCTACCAGATCAACTACGCCCGCTGCATCCTGTGCGGGCTGTGCATCGAGGCCTGCCCCACGCGCGCGCTGACGATGACCAACGAGTTCGAACTGGCCGACTCCAGCCGCGCCAACCTCATCTACACCAAGGAACAGCTCCTCGCCGGCCTCGAAGAGGGCATGGTCGACACACCGCACGCGATCTTCCCCGGGACGGACGAACAGGACTACTACCGGGGCCTGGTCACGCACGCCGCGCCCGGCACGGTCCGCCAGGTCGCCGTCTCCAAGGGCGAGGTCCCGCAGGAGGCCGCGTCGACCTTCGGTGAGGACGAGCCGGCCTCGGAGAAGGTGATCGGCCGATGATGACGCCCCTCGCCGCCTACACCACCTCCACTGGTGAGGCCTTCCAGTTCTGGGTCCTCGGCACCGTCGCGGTGCTCGGCGCCCTGTGCACCGTCTTCATGAGGAAGGCCGTGCACAGTGCGCTGTGCCTCGCCGGGACCATGATCGTCCTGGCGGTGTTCTACCTCGCCAACGGCGCCTACTTCCTGGGCATCGTGCAGATCGTCGTCTACACCGGCGCGATCATGATGCTGTTCCTGTTCGTGGTGATGCTCGTCGGCGTGACGGCGGCGGACTCGCTGAGGGAGACCATCAAGGGCCAGCGCTGGCTGGCCCTTCTGTGCGGGGTCGGGTTCGGCGTCCTGCTGCTCACCGGCATCGGGAACGCGTCCCTGAAGGAGTTCGACGGCGTCGGCCAGGCCAATGCGAACGGCAACGTGGAGGGCCTCGCCTCCCTCATCTTCACCAAGTACGTCTTCGCCTTCGAAATCACCGGTGCCCTGCTGATCACGGCCGCCGTCGGCGCCATGGTGCTCACCCACCGCGAGCGCACCGAGCGCGCCAGGACCCAGCGCGAGCTGTCCGAACAGCGCATCCGCGAGGGCAAGCACGTGCCGCCGCTGCCCGCCCCCGGTGTCTACGCCCGGCACAACGCGGTCGACATCGCGGGCCTGCTCCCCGACGGCACCCCGTCCGAGCTGACCGTCAACAAGACGCTGCGCGAACGCGGCCAGATCCGTGACGTCTCCGCGGAGGCCCTCAACGACCTCCGCGCACTGGAACAGCGCGCGGAAGACCGCCTGGAGCGCACGACGATCGAACCGGCGACGTTCAAGCGGCCCGAGGAGGCGTCGAAGTGAACCCGGTCAACTACCTCTACCTCGCCGCCCTGCTGTTCACGATCGGCGCGACCGGCGTACTGATCCGGCGCAACGCCATCGTGGTCTTCATGTGCATCGAGCTGATGCTGAACGCCTGCAACCTCGCGTTCGTCACCTTCTCCCGGATGCACGGCAACCTCGACGGCCAGATCATCGCCTTCTTCACGATGGTCGTCGCCGCCGCGGAGGTCGTGGTGGGCCTCGCGATCATCGTGTCGCTGTTCCGTACCCGCCACTCGGCCTCGGTCGACGACGCCAGCCTGATGAAGCTGTAAGGGGTCGGAAGAATCGTGGAGAACCTGATCGCGCTGCTCATCGCGGCGCCCCTGCTCGGAGCGGCCGTCCTCCTGGTCGGCGGCCGGCGGCTCGACGCCGTCGGCCACTGGATCGGCACGGTGCTCTCGTTCGTCTCCTTCGCCTTCGGCGTCGTACTCTTCGCCGACCTGCTGGGCAAGGCGGCCGAACACCGGACGCTGATGCAGCACCTGTTCAGCTGGGTCCCGGTGGCCGGCTTCCAGGCGGACGTCACCTTCCGCCTGGACCAGCTGTCGATGACGTTCGTGCTGCTGATCACGGGCGTCGGCTCGCTGATCCACCTGTACTCGGTCGGGTACATGGAGCACGACGAGCGGCGCCGCCGCTTCTTCGGCTACCTGAACCTGTTCCTCGCGGCGATGCTGCTGCTCGTCCTCGCCGACAACTACCTGCTGCTGTACGTCGGCTGGGAGGGCGTCGGCCTCGCCTCCTACCTGCTGATCGGCTTCTGGCAGCACAAGCCCAGCGCCGCGACGGCCGCGAAGAAGGCATTCCTGGTCAACCGCGTCGGCGACATGGGCCTGTCGATCGCGGTCATGCTGATGTTCACCACGTTCGGCAGCTTCGCCTTCGGCCCGGTCCTCGGTCACGCCGGGGACGCCTCCGAGGGCAAGCTCACCGCCATCGGCCTGATGCTCCTGCTCGCCGCCTGCGGCAAGTCCGCCCAGGTGCCGCTGCAGTCCTGGCTCGGCGACGCCATGGAGGGCCCGACCCCGGTCTCGGCCCTGATCCACGCGGCGACGATGGTGACGGCGGGCGTGTATCTCATCGTCCGCTCCGGAGCCGTCTTCAACGCGGCGCCCGACGCTCAGCTCGCGGTCACGGTGGTCGGTGCGGTCACGCTCCTGTTCGGTGCGATCGTCGGTTGCGCGAAGGACGACATCAAGAAGGCGCTGGCCGGCTCGACCATGTCGCAGATCGGCTACATGGTCCTCGCCGCGGGCCTCGGCCCCATCGGCTACGTCTTCGCGATCATGCACCTGGTGACGCACGGCTTCTTCAAGGCCGGGCTGTTCCTCGGCGCCGGTTCCGTCATGCACGGCATGAACGACGAGGTCGACATGCGCAAGTACGGCGGCCTGCGCACATACATGCCGGTCACCTTCGTCACCTTCGGCCTCGGCTATCTCGCCATCATCGGATTCCCGGGCCTGTCCGGGTTCTTCTCCAAGGACAAGATCATCGAGGCGGCTTTCGCCAAGGGCGGCACCGAGGGCTGGATCCTCGGCGGCGCGGCTCTGCTGGGCGCCGCCATCACCGCCTTCTACATGACGCGCGTGATGCTGATGACCTTCTTCGGAGAGGAGCGTTGGAAGAACCAACCCACTCGCTCCCCGGAGGCACCGAGCGCCGAGCCCGCCGCCGAGCACCGCGGCGAACACGCCGAGCCGCACCCGCACGAATCCCCGAAGGTCATGACGATCCCGATGATCGTGCTGGCCGTCGGCTCCGTTCTGGGCGGTGGTTTCTTCAGCATCGGCGACCGCTTCCTGCACTGGCTCGAACCGGTCACCGGCCACAGCGAGGGCAACTCCCCGGTCAGCGCATGGATGGTCACCGCGGCGACCCTCGTGTGCCTGGTCATCGGCGTCGGCATCGCCTGGGCCCAGTACGGCCGCAAGCCCGTCCCCGCCGTCGCCCCGCGCGGCTCCCTGCTCACCCGCGCGGCCCGCCGCGACCTGCTGCAGGACGACTTCAACCACGTCGTCCTGGTGCGCGGCGGTGAACACCTCACGCGCTCCCTGGTGTACGTCGATCACACCCTGGTCGACGGCGTCGTCAACGGCACGGCAGCCGGCTTCGGCGGCCTGTCCGGACGGCTCCGCCGGATCCAGAACGGCTTCGCCCGCTCCTATGCGGTCTCGATGTTCGGCGGTGCGGCACTCCTGGTCGCCGCGACCCTGCTGATGAGGGCGGTCTGATACCGATGTCCTTTCCTCTGCTGACAGCGACGGCGGCGCTTCCGGCCGTCGGAGCCGTCGCCACGGCCGCCGTGCCGGCCGCGGGGCGCACCGCAGCCAAGTGGCTGGCGCTGCTCGTCTCGCTCGCCACGCTCGCCCTGGCGATCACCGTCCTGGTCCGTTTCGACCCGGACGGCGCCCGCTACCAGCTCACCGAATCACACGCCTGGATCAAGGACTTCGGGGTGCGGTACGAGCTGGGCGTCGACGGCATCGCGGTGGCGCTGGTCGCGCTGACCGCCCTGCTGATCCCGTTCATCATCCTCGCCGGCTGGCACGACGCCGACCCGCTGGAGACCGGCAGTCGCCGCTGGCGGCCCACCCAGGGCTTCTTCGCGCTGATCCTGGCCGTCGAGGCGATGGTGCTCATCTCCTTCGAGGCCACCGACGTCTTCGTCTTCTACATCTTCTTCGAAGCCATGCTCATCCCGATGTACTTCCTCATCGGCGGCTTCGGAGACCGCGCCCACGCGCAGGGCGAGGCGGCGGCCTCGACGCAACGGTCGTACGCGGCGGTGAAGTTCCTGCTCTACAACCTGGTCGGCGGTCTGATCATGCTGGCCGCGGTGATCGGCGTCTACGTAGTGGCCGGGAACTTCAGCCTCCAGGAGATCGTGCAGGCCCGCGCCAACGGTTCGCTGCACATGGCGACGAGCACCGAGCGCTGGCTGTTCCTGGGCTTCTTCTTCGCCTTCGCGGTGAAGGCGCCACTGTGGCCGCTGCACACCTGGCTGCCCAACGCCATGCAGGAGGCCACCGCCCCGGTCGCCGTCCTCATCACCGCGGTCGTCGACAAGGTGGGCACCTTCGCGATGCTCCGCTTCTGCCTCCAGCTGTTCCCCCAGGCCAGCAAGTGGGCGACACCCGCGATCCTCGTACTGGCGCTGATCAGCATCGTCTACGGCGCGCTCCTCGCCGTCGGCCAGCGGGACATCAAGCGCCTGGTGGCCTACGCGTCGATCTCGCACTTCGGCTTCATCATCATGGGCATCTTCGCGATGACCAGCCAGGGCCAGTCCGGCGCGACGCTCTACATGGTCAACCACGGCATCTCCACCGCCGCGCTGATGCTGGTCGCGGGCTTCCTGATCTCGCGGCGCGGGTCGCGGCTCATCGCCGACTACGGAGGTGTGCAGAAGGTCGCCCCGGTGCTCGCCGGCACCTTCCTGATCGGCGGCCTCGCCACGCTGTCCCTGCCCGGCCTCGCGCCGTTCGTGAGCGAGTTCCTGGTCCTGGTCGGCACCTTCGCCCGCTACCCGGCGATCGGCATCATCGCCACCTTCGGCATCGTCCTCGCCGCGCTCTACACCCTCGTCCTGTACCAGCGGACGATGACGGGCCCGGTGAAGCCCGAGGTGTCGGCGATGCCCGACCTACGCGCGCGTGAGCTCGTGGTCGTCGCCCCGCTGATCGTGCTGCTGATCTTCCTGGGCGTCTACCCGAAGCCCGTCACGGACATCGTCAACCCGGCGGTCAAGCAGACCATGTCGGACGTTCACCAGAAGGACCCCAAGCCCTCGGTGGAGGCGGTCAAGTGAGCACAGCAGCCGTCCACAGCCTGTGGACAACCGCGGCCGATCCGATCTCGAAGATCCCCGCACCGAAGATCGAATACGGACAATTGTCGCCGACACTGATCGTCGTCGGCGCGGCGCTGGTCGGAGTGCTCATCGAGGCGCTCCTCCCGCGCAGGTCCCGCTACTACGCGCAGGTGTTCGTGTCCGCCGTCGCGCTGTGCGCCGCGTTCGCCGCGGTGGTCGGGCTGGCGGCCGACGGCTACGGCACGACGAAGGCGCACATCGCCGCGATGGGCGCCCTCGCGGTCGACGGCCCGTCCCTGTTCCTGCAGGGCACGATCCTGCTGGCCGGCCTGGTCGGCCTGTTCACCTTCGCCGAGCGGCGCCTGGACCCGGCCGCGCACGGCAACCGCGTCGACTCCTTCGCCGCACAGGCCGCCTCCGTACCGGGCAGCGACAGCGAGAAGGCCGCGGTGAAGGCCGGCTTCACCACCACCGAGGTCTTCCCGCTGCTGCTCTTCGCCATCGCCGGCATGCTGGTGTTCCCCTCGGCCAACGACCTGCTGACGCTGTTCGTGGCCCTGGAGGTCTTCTCCCTGCCGCTGTACCTGCTGTGCGCGCTGGCCCGCCGCAAGCGGCTGATGTCGCAGGAAGCAGCGGTCAAGTACTTCCTGCTCGGCGCGTTCGCCTCCGCGTTCACGCTGTTCGGCATCGCCCTGCTCTACGGCTACGCCGGCTCGGTGTCGTACGCGCGCATCGCACAGGTCGTCGACGGCACGGTCACCAACGTCGACCCGGCACTCGCCAACACCATGGGCAACGACGCGCTGCTGCTGCTCGGCAGCGCCCTGATCGTGATGGGCCTGCTGTTCAAGGTGGGCGCGGTGCCGTTCCACATGTGGACGCCGGACGTCTACCAGGGCGCGCCGACACCCGTGACCGGCTTCATGGCGGCGGCGACGAAGGTGGCCGCGTTCGGCGCGCTGCTGCGCCTGCTGTACGTCGTTCTGCCCGGGATGCGCTGGGACTGGCGGCCGGTCATGTGGGCGGTGGCGATCATCACCATGCTCGGCGGAGCGATCGTCGCGATCACGCAGACGGACATCAAGCGGCTCCTGGCGTATTCGTCCATCGCGCACGCCGGATTCATCCTCGCGGGTGTCATCGCCACCTCGAAGGACGGCGTCTCGTCGGTCCTCTTCTACCTGGCCGGCTACTCCTTCGTGACGATCGGCGCCTTCGCGGTGGTCACGCTCGTGCGTGACGCGGGCGGCGAGGCGACCCACCTGTCCAAGTGGGCCGGGCTCGGCCGCAGGTCACCGTTGGTGGCGGCCGTGTTCGCGGTGTTCCTGCTTGCCTTCGCGGGCATCCCGCTGACCTCCGGCTTCGCGGGGAAGTTCGCCGTCTTCAAGGCGGCGGCGGCCGGTGGCGCGGCCCCGCTGGTCGTGATCGGTGTGATCTCCTCGGCGATCGCCGCGTTCTTCTACATCCGCGTGATCGTGCTGATGTTCTTCAGCGAGCCGAAGCCGGAAGGCCCGACCGTGGCCGTGCCGTCCCCGCTGACCATGGTGGCGATCGCCATGGGTGTCGCGGTCACGCTGGTGCTCGGTGTGGCGCCGCAGTACTTCCTGGACCTGGCGAGCCAGGCAGGGGTGTTCGTGCGCTGAGTCCCCCGCACAGGCCCCGGTCTCCCAGGGGACCGGGGCCTTCGCACGCCGTCAGCCCGGTGCTCCGGGGTACGGGCACTTCACGTCGGGGTTCCACTCGAAGAACAAGCCGCTGGGGTTGTTCTTGTAGATCCAGGCGTGCAGGGAGTAGTGGGTCGGAATGGTCGAGCCGTGCGGGGTCACCGGGCCCTCGAAATCATGACCGAACATTTTGGGCCGTGGTGTGTCCTTGTCGGCCTTCACGATCCATTCCACCCCGGTGAGCCTGCGCCCCCCGACGCCGTCGTCCTCGTAGAGGAGGGCCGTGGGCCTGGCCGGGTCGAGAGAGCCGTAGAGGGACGTGTTGATGTAGTGGTACCCCATGGCACCCTGCCCGCCCGCCACGTCCACGGTGCACGGGTTGGGCTCGTATCCGTCGGCCAACGCGTTCGGAACGTACAGGTACTTCGCGGTAGCCGCGTACGTCGGGACGAGCTGTGCCCATTCGGCGGGGTCCGGATCGGCGGCACGGGCGGGCGCGGTCGTCAGAGCGAGGGCGGCGGTGGTGGTGACGGCGAGAGCGGCCTTGGCGAGGTGAGCGGGCATGGGGCGGAGCTCCTTGGAAAGGGCGCGCGGTCGGGTACGGGAGCGAGTGCCGAGTGGAGGTCTGTGCGGCCGGCCTCCGCCTTCTCCCGCCCGAGCAGCATGTCCCCGGTGTGATCGCCGGGCCATCCGGGACGCCCGATGGGGTGACCGGGCTGGTCCGTGCGAGGACCCGCAGACCGCGGACCGATCTTCCCCGGCCTGTGGATAACTCCGAGGCTGTCGGTCCGGACCCCTATGGTGGAGGCAGCGGTCGAGAGACGACACACGGGGGACCGACGGGGGACAGGACGATGGGCGTGACGGGCGGGATCAGCGAGATGCCACAGGTGACCGAGGGGCCGGGCGCGGCCGACAGCGAGGCGCTGGCCACGCTGCACCGGGTCTTCGGATACGAGTCCTTCCGGGGCGAGCAGAAAGCGATCATCGAGCATGTGGTGGCGGGCGGCGACGCCGTCGTCCTCATGCCCACCGGCGGCGGCAAGTCGCTGTGCTACCAGATCCCCGCCCTGGTCAGACCCGGCACGGGCATCGTGATCTCCCCGCTGATCGCGCTCATGCAGGACCAGGTGGACGCCTTGCGCGCCCTCGGCGTGCGGGCCGGCTTCATCAACTCCACGCAGGATTTCGACGAGCGGCGCATGGTCGAGGCCGAGTTCCTGGCCGGCGAGCTGGACCTGCTGTATCTGGCGCCCGAGAGGCTGCGTCTGGACGCCACGCGGGATCTCCTCTCACGCGGCAAGATCTCCGTCTTCGCGATCGACGAGGCGCACTGCGTCTCCCAGTGGGGCCACGACTTCCGGCCCGACTACCTCACCCTGTCGCTCCTCGGCGAGCGCTGGCCGGACGTCCCGCGGATCGCCCTCACCGCCACGGCCACCCGGGCCACCCACGAGGAGATCACCCAGCGGCTGAACCTGCCGACGGCCCGCCACTTCGTCGCCAGTTTCGACCGGCCCAACATCCAGTACCGGATCGTGCCCAAAGCCGACCCGAGGAAGCAGTTGCTCGCCTTCCTCCGGCAGGAGCACGCGGGTGACGCCGGCATCGTGTACTGCCTGTCGCGCAACTCGGTGGAGCGGACGGCGGAGTTCCTGACCGCCAACGGCATCGAGGCCGTTCCGTATCACGCGGGTCTGGAGGGCGGCACGCGCGCCGCCCACCAGTCGCGGTTCCTGCGCGAGGACGGCCTGGTCGTGGTCGCGACGATTGCCTTCGGCATGGGCATCGACAAGCCGGACGTACGGTTCGTCGCCCACCTGGACCTGCCCAAGTCGATCGAGGGCTACTACCAGGAGACCGGCCGAGCGGGCCGCGACGGACTGCCGTCCACGGCCTGGATGGCGTACGGCCTGAACGACGTCATACAGCAGCGCAAGCTGATCCAGTCCGGCGAGGGCGACGAGGCGTTCCGCCGCCGGGCCGCCACCCACCTCGATGCCATGCTCGCCCTGTGCGAGACGGCCCGGTGCCGCCGCGGCCAGCTGCTCGCCTACTTCGGCCAGGACCCCGACGCCGCGGACTGCGGCAACTGCGACACCTGCCTCACTCCGCCGGAGACCTGGGACGGCACGGTCGCCGCGCAGAAGGTGCTGTCGACGGTGGTCCGGCTGCAGCGGGAGCGCGGGCAGAAGTTCGGCGCCCTGCAGATCGTCGACATCCTGCTCGGCAAGCGCACCGGCAAGGTCATCCAGTTCGACCACGACCAGTTGTCCGTCTTCGGTATCGGCCAGGACCTCGCCGAGGCCGAGTGGCGTGGCGTCATCCGGCAGCTGCTGGCTCAGGGACTGCTCGCGGTCGAGGGAGAGTACGGCACTCTGGTGCTCACCGAGGCGAGCGGCTCCGTGCTGCGCCGTGAGCGGGAGGTGCCGCTGCGCAAGGAGCCGAAGAAGCCGGCCGCCTCCCGGTCGCGATCGGCAGGCGCCTCCGGAGGCGACCGCAAGGCCAGGACGGCCGCGGCGGAACTGCCCGACGAACTGCTGCCCGCCTTCGAGGCCCTGCGTGCCTGGCGCGCCGAACAGGCCCGCGAGCAGGGCGTGCCAGCGTACGTCATCTTCCATGACGCCACCCTGCGGGAGATCGTCAGCCGGCGGCCCGGTTCCGTGCGCGAGCTGGGCACGGTGAGCGGTGTCGGCGAGAAGAAGCTGGCGACGTACGGGGAGGGCGTGCTGGCCGTGCTGGCCTCCCTGGACGTGCCGGCCCCGGCCGCAGGCGACGCGCAGCAGGCCGACTGGCCGGAGCCGGACAGGGAGCCGGAGCCGGACGAGGAGCCCGAGCCGGACGACTGGATATAGCGGGCCGGTCCGAGGCGATGCGGGGGGACCGTCGCCGTCACAGTCCCCGTGCCGCGTAGGCCCTGACGTCCGCGTCCGAGTCGCCGGTGGCCGTCGTGAGGGCCGCGCGTGCCTCTGCCGTGGCCCGGTGCCGGGTCAGAGCCAGCACGGCCGCCTTGCGTACGTCGGCGTTCGGGTCGGCCAGCGCCTTGGCCAGGGCGGGGACGGCGGTCCCGGCGGACGCGACCGACAGCGCGGTGGCGGCGCCGGAGCGGACCTGCCAGGCCGGGTCCGACAGCGCGGCCACGGCTCGGCGGGCGAGCGGGGCCGGGCAGCCGGTGCCGGCCAGTGCGGCGAAGGCGGCACCGCGCACCAGGGGATCGGTGTCCCCGGTGAGCCGGTCCAGGGCGGCGGTGAGCAACTCCCGGTCGGCGGCGGTCGGAGACGCCGGGCCGACGGCGGCCAGGGCCTTGGCCACGGTGACCCGGACCTCCCGGGAGGGATCGTCCGCGGCACCCGCCAGCGGCCGCACCGCGTCGACGGAGACGAGCGCCCGTACGGCCTCGGTGCGGACGGCGATGTCGGGATCGTCCAGCGCGGCGGCGAACACCGCAACACCACCGAGCCGCAGGGCGCGCAGCACATCGAGGGCGGCGGCGCGGACCACGGGGTCGGCTGCGGCGAGGGCGTCGGTGAGGGCGGTGCCCAGAGCCGGTTCGGGCGGCAGGGTCTCGACCAGTTCGCGCAGTGAGGCCGCGGCGGTCGCGCGGACCTCGGCGTCGGAGTCGGCGAGAGCACCGGCCAGGGCCAGCCCGGTGCCGGGCGGCGCGGACTCGGTGAGGATCGAGACCGCCGTACGCCGGACGACGGGATCCTCATCGGTCAAGTACGGCTCGATGACATCGAGTTCGGGCCCCGCTTCGGCCAGCTCCAGCAGCTGCAGGAGCCGGGGCGAGGCGGTGCCCGGCGCGCCGGGCCGGTCGGCGGAGGCGGTGGCACGGGCGGACGTCGGTCCTGCGGCGACCGGCGCCACCTCGCGCGGCCCGGCCGTGGCCACCTGCTCGGCGTGGACCTCGCCCAGCCACCGGGAGGGACCGCCGGCCGGCGCGAACTCCTCGACCGGGACCAGATACGGCGCCACGGGACGCGCCGTGAACTCCATTGCACCAGAGGAGGACTTGTGCAGATCGAGATGGTGGAACCAGGAGACGTCGTCACGACCGGGGTGGTCGAGACGGTCGTGGTAGAGGCCCCAGCGGGACTCGGTGCGGGCGAGAGAGGCGCGGGCGGCCATCTCGGCGCAGTCACGGATGAAGGTGACCTCCGCGCAGCGCATCAGCTCGTGCGGGGTGCGGGCGCCCATGGCGGCGATGTCGGCGCGCATCCGCTCGAAGGCCTCCAGGGCGAGGGAGAGACGCGCACCGGACTTCGGCGGTGCCACGTAATCGTTCACGAAACGGCGCAGCTTGTACTCGACCTGGGGCTGCGGCGGGCCGTCCGGGTTGCGCAGCGGGCGGTAGATCAGCTCGTGCGCGGCGCGGACCTGGTCCGCGGGAAGCTCACCCTCGTAGGCGGTGTACTGCGCGGCGTCCGCGCCCGCGAGATCGCCGAAGACGAACGCGCCGATCATGTAGTTGTGCGGGACGCAGGCGAGGTCACCGGCGGCGTACAGGCGGGGGACGGTCGTACGGGCGTGGTCGTCGACGCGGACCCCGGAGGCGGAGTGACCGCCGCACAGACCGATCTCCGAGATGTGCATCTCGACGTCATGGGTGCGGTAGTCATGCCCGCGGCCGGCGTGGAAGGTGCCGCGGGTGGGCCGCTCGGTGGAGTGCAGGATCGACTCCAGGGCGGAGAGCGACTCCTCGGGGAGATGGCTGAGCTTGAGGTAGACCGGGCCGCGGTCGCTGGCGATCTCGGCGGCGAACTCGGCCATCATCTGCCCCGACCAGTAGTCGGAGTCGACGAACCGCTCGCCGTGCCGGTTGACCTGGTAGCCGCCGAAGGGGTTGGCGACATAGGCGCAGGCCGGCCCGTTGTAGTCCTTGATCAGCGGGTTGATCTGGAAGCACTCGATACCGGTCAGCTCGGCGCCCGCGTGGTAGGCCATGGCGTACCCGTCACCGGCGTTGGTGGGGTTCTCGTAGGTGCCGTACAGGTAGCCGGAAGCGGGCAGACCGAGTCGGCCGCAGGCGCCGGTGGCGAGGATGACCGCACCGGCGCGGACGGTGACGAAGGCGCCGGTACGGGTGTGGAAGCCGACGGCACCCACGGCCCGCCCCTCGGCGGTGAGGACCCGGACCGGCATCACCCGGTTCTCGATCCGGATCCGCTCCCGCATCTCGCGCCGCCGCAGCTGCCGGTACAGGACCTTTTTGACGTCCTTGCCCTCTGGCATCGGCAGTACGTACGAGCCGGAGCGATGCACCTGGCGCACCGCGTACTCACCGTGCTCGTCCTTCTCGAACTTGACGCCGTACGCCTCCAGCCGCTGGACCATCGCGAAACCGCGGACGGCGGTCTGGCGGACGGTGGACTGGTCGACGATGCCGTCGTTGGCGCGGGTGATCTCGGCGACGTAGTCGTCGGGCTCGGCACGACCGGGGATGACAGCGTTGTTGACGCCGTCCATGCCCATGGCGAGCGCGCCGGAGTGGCGGACGTGGGCCTTCTCCAGCAGCAGCACGTTCGCGCCGCGCTCGGCGGCGGTCAGGGCGGCCATGGTGCCGGCGGTGCCGCCGCCGATGACGAGGACGTCGCAGGCCAGCTCCTCGGCGTCGGCGACGGCGGGAATCTCCAAGGAGGGGGACGCGGGGGTGGTCACCGGGGTGCCTTTCAGGAGCCGAGCGAGGTGAGGATGTCGCGGCGCAGAGCCGTACGGGCCGGGTCGTCGACGGCCCCACGGTCGCGCGGCCCGGGTACGTCGCGTACGGCGGCCACCCGGCCGGAGCCGAGCAGGGCCACGCGGTCACCGAGGAAGAGGGCCTCGTCCACGTCGTGCGTGACGAAGACGACGGTCGCGCCCGTGCCGCGCAACACCTCCACCAGCAGGTCCTGCATGCCGGAGCGGGTCTGGGCGTCGAGGGCGCCGAAAGGCTCGTCCATGAGGACGGCGCGCGGGCTGTCGGCCAGCGCGCGGGCCAATTGGGCGCGCTGGCGCTGCCCGCCGGACACCCGGTGCGGCAACTGCCCTGCCTGCGCGCTCAGTCCGACTCGGGCGAGCCAGGACTCGGCCCGGGACCGGCGCGCCGAGCGCGGTACGCCGCTGATGGCGAGCGGTAGTTCCACGTTCCCGCGCAAGGTGCGCCAGGGCAGCAGCGCGTCCTCCTGGAAGACCAGCGCACGGTCCGCCGAAGGCCCCGCCAGCGGGACGCCGTCCACCTCGGCGGCGCCGCCCAGGGGAGGCAGTAGCCCGGCGAAGGTGCGCAGCAGCGTGGACTTGCCGCAGCCGGAAGAGCCCACGACGGTCAGGATCTCGCCAGGGGAGACGTCCAGGTCGACGTCGTACAGCACCGGCGCGTCCGGGTGGCCGAGCACGGCGGAACGGAAGGTGAGCCGGGTACCGCGCACGGCCTCCGATGCCGATGCGACGGGAGAGGTGACGGTCTCAGACGAGGTGCTCATCACGGGCCTCCTCGATGTCCTTCTGGCCCTGCTGCTCGCGTTGGGCCTGGTGCTGGGGATCACCGTCGGCGCGCACGGGGGCGGCGGCGACAGGCCGGGGCGCACGGGGGCGGCCACCGGGGACGTACGAGGTGCGGGGCAGCCAGCGGGTCAGACGCCGGCCGAGGAGTTCCACGGCCGTGGAGGTGACCCAGCCGAGAACGCCGATCGTGACCATGCCGACGAAGACACCCGGGTAGTTCACCACCGTGTAGTCCTGCCAGGTGCGGTAGCCGACGCCGTACTGGCCGGAGATCATCTCGGCGGAGATCACGCAGATCCACGACACGCCGATGCCCACCGACAGCCCGCCGAAAATACCGGGCAGCGCGCCCGGCAGTACCACCGAGCCGAGGATTCGCAGCCGGCCGCCGCCCATGGTGCGCACCGCTTCCTCCCAGACGGGGGTGAGCGCGCGGACCGCGTGCCGGGTGGAGACCAGCACCGGGAAGAAGGCGGCTGTGCAGGTGATGAAGACGATGCCCTGTTCATTGGAGGGGAAGAGGAGGATCGCGACGGGGACGAGGGCGATCGCCGGGATCGGGCGGATCACCTCCAGGACCGGACCGATCAGATCCTCGGCGAGGCGCGAGCGGGCCACGAGCACGCCCGTCGCCACGCCCAGGACGGCCGCCAGCGCAAAGCCGGTGAGGATCCGGGTGAGGCTGTCGGTGAGGTCGGTCCAGTAGTCGCTGCCAGTGAGCCGGCCGGCGAAGGCGCTGGCCACGTCGGTGACGGTCGGAAACTGCGAGAACCGCAGCCACAGGTTCACGTCCAGGCCGGTAAGCAACTGCCACAGGCCGAGGAAAATGGCCAGGGAGACCGTACGCAGCGCATACCGGGCCAAGGGCCGCCGGGTCATGAGGCCCGCTCCAGCGCGCCGCGGTACGACACCGTACGGGCGCCGCGGTGGGCGGCGAGGTAGGCCTGCGCGGTCGCCGGGGTGACGAAGGGCAGCAGCTGATCGCCGTCGGCCACCCACACCGCCTTGTCGGCGAACCAGAGGGTGCCGGTGGTGGCATCGGGCACATAGGCGGCGCGGATGCTGGCCTGGTGCCCGGCCACGTAGGCCAGCAGTTCCTTCGCGGACTTGAAGGAGACGGTCTTCTCGCTGCCCTTGGGCCACACCTCGCTCGTGGCCGGCGCGGGTGCGGCGGCCAGGCGCTCGGCGTAGGAGGCGCCGAGGGCTTTCTTGACGTACTGGTCGTCGAGGAAGGAGCCCACGTCGATGTCGCCGGTCAGCTTGGCGGCCTTCAGCACGGACACGTCCTGTTCGAGCGCGGAGACGAGCTGCGGCTTGACGGCCGGGTCGAAGGTGGCGATGCCGTGGGCACCGTTGTAGAGGTAGACCACCTCGGCGGGAAGACCGGTGGCTTCGGCGACCTTTTCGGAGGCGGCGACGGGGTGGGTGTTGAGGTAGTCCGTCGCTTCTGCCTGGGCCTTGAGGAAGGCCTCCAGGACGGCCGGACGCTGCTGGGCGAAGTCCTCGCGGGCGGTGACACCGTGGAAGGTGGGCAGGTTCAGCTGGGCGCCGTCGTACAGGGCCTTGGCCCTGCCCTGGTAGGTGAGCAGGCCCGGCCAGGCGACGAACTGTGACAGGGCGTCCACGCTGCCGGAGGAGAGCGCCGAGGCGCCAACGGCAGGCTGCTGGTTGAGTTTGGAGATGCCCTTGTCCGGGTCGATGCCGGCGCGTTGCAGGGCCCGCACGAGAGTGCCGTCGGCGGCGGAACCGACGCTGGTCGACACCCTCTTGCCCTTCAAGTCCTTCAGGGAGCTGAGTTTCGAACCGGGAGCGGTGACGATGGTGTTGAGGCCGCCGCGCAGGTTGTAGCCGGTCACCGAGACCAGGCGGGTGCGGCGGCCGAGCTGTTTGCCGCGGGCCGCGTTGAGCAGCAGCGGGAAGTCGCCCATCGAGCCGATGTCGATCTTGCCGGCGGTCATCTGCGCGGTGATCGGGGCGCCGGTGGCGTAGTCCTGCCAGTCGACCTTGTAGGTATGGCCGTCGTGCAGGGAGTCGAGCTGCTTCTCGAAGTAGCCGAGGGAGCGCAGCAGCGTGCCTGCGGTGACGGTGTTGATGGTCTTGGACTGGTAGCCGACGGTCACGGTGACCGTGGAGCCGCTGCCCGCTTCGGCGCTGCCGCCGCAGGCGGACAGGGGAAGCAAGAGCGCGACGGCGGATACGGCGACTGCCGATCGTTTCATGGTGGTTGTCCCTCTCACCGCAGCAGGTAGGGCATGTTGACCGTGACGGCTCCGGTGGGGCAGCGGGCCGCGCACGGGCCGCAGTACCAGCACTCGTCGACGTGCATGTACGCCTTGCCGTTGGTCTCGTCGATGGCCAGGGAGTCCAGCGGGCACATGTCCACGCAGAGGGTGCAGCCGTCGATGCACTTCGACTCGTCGACGGTCACGGGCACGTCGGCCCGCTGGGGCGCCAAGGGCATGGCTGTCTCCAGGAAACGTGCAGGCAGGGGCGGATGCGGCGAGGTGTCTACGACCGGTGGAGCAGGCCGCTCATGGTGATCCGGTCGCCGCGGAAGCGGATGAACTCCAGGTCGACGGGGCGGCCGTCGGCGAGGTGGGTGAGGCGTTCCAGCATCAGTACGGCGGCGCCGCGGGGGGCCTGGAGCACGGCGGCGGAATGGGTGTCCGCGTTGACCGCCTCCAGGGTGATCTCGGCGTGGCCGAGGCGCTGGCCGGTGATGGCTTCCAGGAGGCGGAAGACATCGGTGTTCTCCAGGTCGGCGCCGAGCAGGGCGGTGCCGATGTCGAGCGGGATGTAGGTGAGGTCGAGGGAGAGGGGGAGGCCGTTCAGGCGGCGCAGGCGTTCGATGTAGAGGACGTCGGCGCCGGCGGGGATGCGGAGGCGGTCGGCCACCGGGGCGGGTGCGGGGGCGGGGCCCATGGTGCGGACCTCGTTGGTGACGCGGCCGTGTTCGCGGAGGGTTTCCGCGAGGCCCATCAGCCGGTCGAGCCCGTGCGGGTACTTCTGGGCGACGACCACGGTGCCGACCCCGGGCAGCCGTTCCACCAGGCCCTCGGCCCGGAGCAGGTCCAGGGCCTGGCGGACGGTGTTGCGGGAGGCGCGGTAGTCGGCGGCGAGGGTCGACTCGTGGGGGAGGGGGCCGTTCTGGAAGGCGCCGGTGAGGATCTGGTGGCGCAGCAGGTCGGCCAGTTGCCGGGCCCGGTCCGCGCGCAGCCGTCGACGCGTGCGGTGGGCGGCGACGGTGGTCGCTGCGCCCTGACCCGCGTGGTCTCGGGGACGGTCGGTGGGTGGCATGGCCGAAACCATACCGACCCGGTAGGGAATGGGGTGTTGCTGAAGTGTTGCGCCAGGTGAGGGGGCGTTGGGTACGGCGCTGAGCTGCGCGTTTTCCGCTGCGGGCGGGAAGATCTGCCACCCGCGGTCCGGTCAGGACAGTGCCGTCAGACCCGGCGCGAACGTGATCAGGAGCGGCAGCAACGGCACCAGCGCGGCCACCGTCGTCGTCAGCGCCCGGTGCCGGCGCAGCAGCCGCGGTGGTGGCTCCAGCAGGCGGTCCACGCGCTCGCCGAGCAGGCGCCGGCTGGAGTCGCAGGACAGGACGCCCCGGTGCTGGTTCAGCTCGATCAGGGCGAGGGCCGTGGTGAGGTGCCCGCAGCGCCTGGACGCGGTGTCGTCGGCGGCCAGCTCGACCAGGCGATGGGTCTGGTCGCAGAAGTGCGCGAAGAGCGGCACGCGCGGGAAGCCTGTGGCGAGCGCGGTGGACAGGTGCAGCAGCCAGTCGTGGTGGGCACGCGCGTGCCCGCGCTCATGGGTGAGGACGGCGTCCAGCTGGTGGTCGGTGAGGCGCTGCAGTGCTCCCGTCGTGACGACCAGTTGCGGCGGGTGTCCCGGCATCCACCAGGCGTCCGGGTATTCGTCCTCCAGCACCAGCATCGGGCCGCGCGCCGCCGGCAGTCCGTCCGGCAGATCGGGGGCGCGCTCCCGAAGCTGTGCGCGGGCCTGGCCGCGGCTGCGGCGGGCCTCGACGAGTTCCCGGCCGAGCATCGCCGTCGTCCAGGCGGCTCCGCAGGCCAGCAGCACGGTGAGGGCGGCGGCCCACACCGGCGCGGAGGAGATGTCGTAGGCGGCGGTGACGGATGGCGGTGCGGGGGCGAAGACACGGTCGCGGACGGTGTGGAAGACGGCCGCCGTGCCCAGCACCAGTGCTGCCAGGCAGCACAGCAGGACGGTGGCGACCAGGCACTGCCACACCCACAACGCGACCACCGGTTCCCGCTCGGGCCAGGCCGCACGGGTCAGCGCGCGTGGCGCCGGCAGGGCGGCCGTCAGGGCGACGGCGCTCAGCAGGAGCAGGCAGACGGTCATGCCGGGGCTCCGGTTCCTGGTCGGAGAGTTGCGCGGGTGTCGTGGTGCGGGGTGACGCGCCGAAGGCGCGTCGCGTGTGGTGCGTGTCCGCCCAGTATGACGGTGAGGGGCGGCGAGAGTCAGGTCTCGGCGGTGATCGGTCCCGCGGTTGTGGTCGCCCGCTTTACTTCCTGTTGGCGTGGCCGCTCTTCTTCCTGCCGGCGTGCCCGTTTTCCTTCCCGTCGGCGTACCCGGTTTCCTTCCGTTCGGTCGTGCCGGGCCGTCGGGTGCGGAAGCGTTACGCGTCCCGCTCCCGGAACGCGCGCCGTACCGCCTCCAGCACGTCGTCCTCCCCGAAGCCCAAGGCCGCCGCCCAGGCCACGTAGTCCCGTGTACCGTCGGCCAGTGCCGCCGTCTCGCCGCGGCGGGCCCCCGGTGGTGGCGGAGCCACCCGCGTCCCCGCGCCCCGCCGGGTCCGGATGAGGGACGCCGCCTCCAGTTCCCGATAGGCGCGGGCGACGGTGCCCGCTGCGAGGCCGAGGTCCGCGGCCAGTTGCCGTACCGTCGGCAGCCGCTCGCCCTCGGCCAGCCGTCCGCTGCTGATCAGCGTGGCGAGCTGGGCGCGGATCTGCTCGTAGGGCGGGACGGGGCTGGTCGTGTCGACCCGGACGGCGGTGCCGCTCACCGGCGCGCCCCCGCTCGGCGGTGCCACCCCGCCCGGGGCGAGCAGACGGTGCAGAGCATCCACGGCGCGGTCACCAGCGAGATCAGCGCGAGCGGCAGTAGGACCGCGTTGGCCGCGGTGCCCGCCGCGCCGTCGCACGTCATGCTCGTCAGGGCGCCCGCAGCCGTTGTGGCCGCGCCCAGCAGCGAGGTGGAGACGACGATCCCCCAGGCGGCCACGATCGCCAGCGAGCGGTCGCGGCGGGACTGTTCGTCGCCGGGCCGGGTGGCGATCCGCCGCAGCGACCAGCCGCACGCGCCCGTGGCGACGGCGAGGGAGGCCAGCATGGGCAGGCCGTAGGCGAGACCGGGCCAGGGGCCGTGTCCCTCCGTCATGCCCCGGCAGGTGAGGGTGAGTTCACGGCCCGCCCGCCCCAGGTCGTCCGGCGAGGCCACCGCGCCCGCCGTCGCCAGCACTGCCATCAGGGCGACTGCGAGGACGGCCAGCAGCCGGGTCATCCGCGGCGGTACGTAGTCGCGGACCCGGCGTGGTGCGAGCCCGGCGGTGCGGACGGTTCCGCGGGCCGGCGCGGTCAGCGCGTCGCCCGCCAGGACGCCGGCGACCGCGCACAGGCCGAACGCCGGGATGGCGTACAGCACGCCGTCGCCGTGGCCGAGTGGGAACAGCCAGACGGCCGCCAGGGCGCCCGTGGCGAGACCCGTCCAGCGGGCGTAGCGGTCGACCGGCGCCCGGGCGGCGATCGCCGGCGAGGTCACGTCGAGATCGGTCATGGAAGCCCCCGTGAAAGCACTTGTACTCACCGCTTGTATCAAACGGTGAGTACAAGATGCTTTGCGCGGCGGGCTTGTGTCAACTCCTTGCTACAAGAGCCTGCTCATCCCGCCACGACCCGGCCGCTGACCTCTCCCAGGCCGATGCGGCGCCCGTCCGCCCCGGGAGCCCATGCCGACAGGGTCGCCACGTCGCCGTCCTCCAGGAAGGCCCGCTTGCCGTCCGGGAGTTCGAGGGGGTCGCGGCCGTTCCAGGTCAGCTCCAGCAGGGAGCCGCGCTGACGCTCCTCGGGTCCGCTCACCGTGCCGGAGCCGTACAGGTCGCCGGTGCGCAGTGAGGCACCGTTCACCGTCATGTGGGCGAGCTGCTGGGCAGCGGTCCAGTACATCGTCGAAAAAGGCGGCTCGGAGACCACGTGGCCGTTGATCGCGACGGAGATCCGCAGGTCGTAGCCGCCGGCCTCGATGCCGGCCGCCGAGTCGTCCAGGTACGGCAGCAGTGGGTGCGTGCGCCGCGGAGGCGCCACGCGCGCGTGCTCCAGTGCTTCCAGCGGGGTGATCCACGCCGACACGGAGGTCGCGAAGGACTTGCCGAGGAAGGGTCCGAGGGGAACGTACTCCCAGGCCTGGATGTCGCGCGCGGACCAGTCGTTCAGCAGGCACAGCCCGAAGACGTGGTCGCGGAAGTCGGCCAGCGCGACCGGACGGCCCAGCGCGGACGGCACGCCCACGACGAAGCCGACCTCCGCCTCGATGTCCAGCCGGATCGACGGCCCGAAGACGGGTGCCGGGTCGGCCGGGGCCTTGCGCTGCCCGGAGGGGCGTGCGACGTCCGTGCCGGAGACCACGACCGTGCCGGAGCGGCCGTGGTAACCGATGGGCAGGTGCTTCCAGTTGGGGGTGAGGGAGTCCTCGGCGTCCGGGCGGAAGATCTGGCCGACGTTGCGGGCGTGGTTCTCGGAGGCGTAGAAGTCGACGTAGTCCGCCACCTCGAAGGGCAGGTGCAGGCTCACCTCGGACAGGGGGTGGAACAGCGGCTCGACGGCCTCGCGGTGCGCGGGGTCCGTGACCCAGGCGGTGACGGCGCGCCGTACCTCCGACCAGGTGGGGCGGCCGGCGGCCAGCAGCGCGTTGAGGGTGGGGCGCGCGAGCAGCGCGTGGTGGGGCGAGCGCAGGGCGGCGGCCGCGGCGCCCGCGTCGAGGACGTGGTCCCCGAGCCGGACGCCGACCCTCCGCTCCGTGCTGCCGGAGGGCGAGAACACGCCATAGGGAAGGTTGTGCGGGCCGAAGGGGTCGCCCTCGGGGACGTCGAAGGGGGGCATGGGGTGCTGCCTCACTCTCATCCGGGCCGTGCGCGGCGCTCGTTCCATGTGGTCGCGCCACACGTTACGGCCGTGACGCGTGTCTTGGGCAGAGCCTCCTGCGGCACCTGCCGCGGTGTCCGAAAGGTGTGTGTCGAAGGGTCTTCGAAAGGTTGCTCGCACCCTGTCTAAAGAGTTCGCAATGTCCGGAAAAGCCTTGTCGGAGGCGGCAATTCCGGCTTAGCGTCCTTTGGGGACACGGACGGGGTGGGTCCGTTCCATTGGGGGGACACGTGGGGGGACCCGTGGCCGGAGACACCGTCGGTGTGCCGTTCGAGGCGGACCGGGACGTACCAGCACTGATCGTCAAGTTCGGCGACTATCCGCTGCACCACGGCGGCGTCGGCGCGATCCGCAGTCTGGGCCGGCTCGGCGTGCCCATGTACGCCATCACCGAGGACGCGTACACACCCGCGGCCTCCTCGCGTTATCTGAAGAAGGCCTTCGTGTGGCCGACGACCGGTGCGGAGGACCCGGGCCGCCTGGTCGAGGGCCTGCTGCGCATCGGCCGCCGTATCGGCCGTCCCGTCGTCCTCGTGCCGACCGACGAGGAGGCCGCCGTACTGATCGCCGAGCACCAGGACGAGCTGGCCGGATCCTTCCTCTTCCCGCGTGTCGATCCGGCGCTGCCGCGCCGGCTCGCCAGCAAGCAGGGTCTGCACGAACTGTGCGCGGAGCACGGCATCGCGGCCCCGGCGTCGGCGTTCCCGGAGTCGTACGAGGACGTCGTCGCCTTCGCCGGCACGGCCCGCTTCCCGGTGGTGGCCAAGAACCGGGAGGCGTTCGTCCGGCGCACCCGGCCCGCCGTGGGCGGCACCACGCGGATCGCCACCCGCGAGGGCCTGCTCGCCCTCGCCCGCGACTGGGGGGCGCGGCCGGGCGTGATCCTCCAGGAGTACCTGCCGCGCGAGGAGGCCGAGGACTGGATCGTGCACGCCTGCTTCGACCAGGACTCCAGTCCCCTCGCCCTGTTCACCGGCGTCAAGGTCCGCTCCTGGCCGCCGCACGCCGGAATGACGGCGAACGCGTACGTCGTCGACAACCCGGAACTCGCCGACCTCGCCGCACGTTTCATCAAACAGATCGGCTACAGCGGCATCATCGACCTCGACCTGCGCTTCGACCGGCGCGACGGACACTACAAGCTCCTGGACTTCAACCCCCGCATGGGCGCCCAGTTCCGGCTCTTCGAGAACGAGTCGGGAGTCGACGTCGTACGCGCCATGCACCTGAACCTGACCGGCCGCCCCGTTCCGGAGGGGGAACAGCGCGCCGGACACCGCTACATCGTGGAGAACATCGACCTGCCCGCCCTCCTCGCCTACCGCCGCAGCGGCTATACGACGCCGCACGCGCCGGCGAAGGCGAGCGGGACGGAGCTGGCCTGGCTCGCGGGTGACGACCCGCTGCCGTTCCTCACGATGCTCGCCCGCTTCGTCCGCCCCGGCGCGAAGCACCTCTATCAGCTGTGGCGGACCAACCGCCGCGGCGGCAGCACCACCACGAAGTAGGCAAGGCCACCCAGCGTGGCGCACCGTGTCCTGGGGAGGGACTTCGTGACACGACCGGTTGCAGTCATCGGGGCCGGGCCGTTCGGCCTGTCCACCGCCGCCCATCTGCGGGCGCGCGGCATCCCCGTCCGCGTCTTCGGCGACCCCATGGTCAGCTGGCGCGACCACATGCCCGAGGGCATGCTCCTGAAGTCGACGCCCGCCGCCTCCAACCTCGACTGCCCGCAGCCCGGCCACACCCTCGCCGACTACTGCGACGCGGCCGGGATCCGCCGTCTGGTGACCGACGAGGACATCATCCCGGTGGAGACGTTCATCGCCTACGGCGAGTGGTTCCAGCAGAAGCTGGTCCCCGGCCTGGAGCGGGTGCGGGTCGTCTCCGTGGACCGCGACAAGAGCGGCGGCTTCGAACTCAAGCTGGACTCCGGTGAGACGTTCACCGCGCGTGCCGTCGTCGTCGCCACCGGCCTGTCGGGCCTGGCCCACGTCCCGGCGGAGCTGGCGGGAGCCGCGGCCGACGGGCCGGCGCCCACGGGGCCGGTCTCGCACAGCTCCCAGCACCACGACCTGAGCCGTTTCGCCGGCAAGGAGCTCATCGTGGTCGGCGCCGGGCAGTCCGCGCTGGAGACGGCGGCGCTCGCCGCCGAGGCGGGGGCACGCGTGCGTGTCGTCGCGCGCGGCCGCGGCCGGGTCGCCTTCGGCGCCCCGCCCTGGGACCAGCCGAAGCTGCGCCCCGAGTCCCCGTTCGGCCGGGCCTGGTCGCTGTGGGCGTTCAGCTACTACCCGCACCCCTACCGCTATCTTCCCGAGGCCACCCGCCACTTCCTGGTCCGCCGGGTCCTCGGACCGCTCGGCGCCTGGTGGCTGCGCGAGCGCTTCCAGAGCACCGTGCTGGTCCAGGACGTGGAGCGGGTCGTGGGCGCCGAGGCGCCGGACGGCACCCCCGTCCTCACCGTCCGCACGCACGGCGGCCGTACCGAGCGGCTCACCGCCGACCACGTCATCGCCGCCACCGGCTACCGCGTCGACATCGCGGCGATGGACTTTCTCGGCCACGAACTGCGCACCCGGCTCGCCGTGAGCCGTGGCACGCCCAAGCTGGGCCCCGGCTACGTCTCCTCCGTCCCCGGGCTGTATTTCACGGGCCTGCCGGCGGCGGCGTCGTACGGCCCGGTGATGCGCTTCGTCTGCGGTACGGAGTTCGCCTCTCCGCGCCTGACGAAACACCTGGCGGCGGCCCACGGCTGAAGCCTGCGGGAGAACCGGCCCGGGTCCGTCGCCTCTCCTGCCCGTGCTCCGGCGGTGCGGTGACGTGACCGTGCGGGGGCCGGCCGCATCCGCACCGCCATCGAGGAGCCGGCGGACGCCACTTGGGGCTGTCCGGTACGCAAGTACGCAGGCCGACAAGATGAGTCGGCGGGGCGAGGTATCCGTATTCTCTGATCATGGCAGCCTCCCCCGCGTACGCTCTGATCGCCACCGACCTGGACGGAACGCTGCTGCGCGGCGACGACACGGTCTCCGACCGGTCGCTCGCCGCGCTCGCCCGGGTGGCGCGGGCCGGTGTCCGGCACCTGGTGGTGACGGGCCGGCCGGCCCCGCGGGTACGGCCCCTGCTCGAACACCTCGGCTGCACGGGGCTCGCGGTGTGCGGGCAGGGTGCGCAGGTCTACGACGCCGCGTCCGGCCGTCTGCTGTGGTCGGTCCGGCTGGACCGGGAACTGGCCGAGACCGCGCTCGGCAAGATCGAGGCCGAGGTGGGGCAGGTCTACGCGGCCGTCGACCAGGACGGCGTCGACGGGCTCACGCTCATCGAGCCCGGCTATCTGATGCCGCACCCGACCCTGCCCGCGGTACGGGTCGGCCGGCGCGACGACCTGTGGTGCGAGCCCATCAGCAAGGTGCTGTTGCGCCATGCCGAGCTGTCGGACGACGAGTTGGCGGCGGTCGCGCGCGCGGTGGTGGGTTCGCTGGCGACGGTCACCATGTCGGGGCCGGGAACCGTGGAGCTGCAGCCGTCCGGGGTGACCAAGGCGACCGGCCTCGCGCTGGCCGCCGAGCGGCTCGGGATCGCCGCGAAGGACGCCCTGGCGTTCGGCGACATGCCCAACGACATCCCCATGTTCGAGTGGGCCGGACACGGGGTCGCCATGGCCAACGCGCACCCCGAGCTCAAGGCGGTGGCCGATGAGATCACCCTGTCGAACGAGGACGACGGCATCGCCGTCGTCCTCGAAAGACTGTTTCCGGCCGACTGGCCGGCGTCGGCGCCGACCGACTGACCGGCCCATCAGTACGGGTCTGTCGTGCCGGTCGGCGGAGCCGTCAGTACGCGCCGAAGACGTTGTCGATCGACCCGTACCGCTTGGCCGCGTAGTTGCAGGCGGCGGTGATGTTCGCGACCGGGTCGTAGATGTTGAAGGACGTTCCGGCCACGTGGTACGCGTTGAACGTCGGGTCGATGACCTGGAGCAGGCCCTTGGACGGGATGCCCGCGGCGGCGTTGGAGTCCCAGAGGTTGATGGCGTTGGGGTTGCCCGAGGACTCCCGCATGACATTGCGGTAGATGCCGTTGTAGCTGCCCGGGATGCCCTTCTGGGCCATGATCGCGAGGGACTCGCGGATCCAGCCGTCGAGGGTGTTCGGGTAACCGGCGGGGGTGGTGGAGACCGTGGTGGCGGCCGGGGTCGCGGCGGAGGCGCTGGTCGCCCCGATGAGCGGCAGGGCGAGGACGGCGGCACCGGTGCCGACGGCGGCGAGGGCGCGGACGAGGCGGTTGTTCCGGGTACGGCGGTGCTGAGCGGCAGCAGGCATGGGAAAGTTCCTCTCCGACGCCTGCGAGGTGAGCTGTCGGGTTCGGGCGGGGAGGTGCCCGGCCGTGCCCGGGAAGGCACGGCTTCACCCCGAGCCGTCCCGGCGCGACGTGTGTCGTCCGGTCCGGCGACTTACCTGGGTCCCCCGCTCCTGCCATACGAATGTGTCCGTGGATGGGTATGCGGGCGGTGGCAGGATTCGGCGTCCGCCCGACGGCCCGGAACGTATGCGAGAGCACATGTCGGGAACAAGTACCGGATTCACACAACGTCCCGTTTGACCTTGATCTATTCCCTATGGGGTGCTTGATCCTTTGCGGTTGCCAAGCCTCAACTCGCCAGCGCGGCAAGGAGGAAGGGGGGGTCCGCGGGGGTGGGGGGCCGGCGGGCGCCCGTGACCCAACTCACGAAATAGCAAAGTGCTTCAAGTCGGACATGGGGGATTCGGGTGGGTCGGCCGGTGCCGCTTCCCTCGCCTCTCCGCTCGCGACAAAGCGGACAGAATCTTGATAAGTCGATAAATATACGTTCATATCCTGTGATCAAAAACATCCCCTCGTGACCCGATACCTCCCAGGCTGGACTGGTGGGCGCTATCGGTGATCGAAACAGGACCGGATACGCTGACTTGAGTGATGGCAGCGACCTATCGACAAACCGTGTAATCGCCAGCAGACACCAGCAGACAGGAGACCCCTCGTGACCGTCGTCGGGCCGTTCGGGCTGAGCGTGCGGGACCAGGCTCTGGAAGCCGATGTCCAGGCCGGATTGACGGCTGTCGAGGAAGGCTTGCTTGAGGCCACCAAGAGCGAGGTCCCGTTCATCACGGAGGCCGCGCAGCACCTCGTGCGGGCCGGCGGGAAGCGGTTCCGGCCGCTGCTCGTGATGCTCGCGGCCCAGTTCGGCGACCCCTACGCACCGGGTGTCGTGCCGTCGGCCGTGGTCGTGGAGCTGACCCACCTGGCCACGCTGTACCACGACGACGTCATGGACGAGGCGGCCGTACGGCGTGGCGTGGACAGCGCCAACACGCGCTGGGGCAACTCGGTCGCGGTCCTCACCGGCGACTTCCTCTTCGCCCGGGCCTCCCAGATCCTCGCCGACCTCGGCCCCGAGGCCGTGCGGGTGCAGGCCCTCGCGTTCGAGCGGCTGGTCACGGGCCAGATCCTGGAGACCGCCGGCCCCTCCGACGGCCGCGACCCGGTCGAGCACTACCTGGACGTGCTCGGCGGCAAGACGGGCTCCCTGGTGGCGGTGTCGTGCCGGTTCGGCGCGATGATGTCCGGCGCCGACGAGACGGTCGTCGACGTGCTCACCCAGTACGGCGAGCGGCTCGGCGTCGCCTTCCAGCTCGCCGACGACGTCCTGGACATCGCCTCCGACTCGCACGAGTCCGGCAAGACCCCCGGCACCGACCTGCGCGAGGGCATTGCGACGCTCCCGGTGCTGCGGCTGCGCGAGCGGGCGGCCCGGCTGGGGCTGCCCGAGGACATCGCGCTGTGCCGGCTGCTGGACTCCGACCTCGCCGACGACGCCCGGCACGCCGAGGCGCTGGCCGCGCTGCGCGTCCACCCCGCGCTGGAGCAGGCCCGCCGGGACACCGTCCGGTACGCGGAGGAGGCCCGCGCCGCGCTGGCGCCGCTGCGGGAGTGCGACGCCAAGGCGGCGCTGATGGAGCTGTGCGACGCGGTGGTGCACCGCGCCGGCTGACCCCGGCCGTCCGCGCGGGCCACGCCGCGGGGCAGCGACCGGCCGTACGGTCCCTGTGCGACCCGTACGGCCCATCGGCACGACCTGGTGCGATACCCGACTCCGGGACGCCCAAGCCCCCGTACGGCCCCCTCCGTTCCGGTGAGACCCCTACGGGTCGGGGGACCCGTTGCCCCTACGTGTCATACCGCAGGCGTACACGGAGTTGGCTCCGTGGTCTGACGCTTCCTCATGGCCGATTTGGTGAGATGGACACCACGGACATCACCACTCCTCACCGATTCGGGTGAGAATGGCGGCTCTGGTGGACCAACGTGAGGACAGCCGCCGCCGACGACGGAGGTAAGGCACACATGGCACCGTACGAAACCGACGACGCAGTGGACGCCGCGCAGGAGGAAGCTCCGCGCGCCGGACGCCGCAAGGCCGCCCGCTACGCGGTCCCGGTCGCGGTGGTGGGGGTGGCGGCGGCCACGATCGGGCTGGTCCCGGCGCTCGCCGCCTCCGGTGACCCCGACCTGCCCAGGATCACCGCACAGCAGCTCATCGAGAAGATCGCCAAGTCGGACGTGCAGCAGCTGTCCGGCACCGTGCGGACCAGCACCGACCTCGGCCTGCCCGACCTGGGCGGCATGGAGAGCAGCCTGGCCTCGGGGGCGGCCAAGGGCTCCGGCGGCGGTTCCTCCGCCGACCCGCAGTCCAAGCTCACCTCGCTGGTCTCCGGCACGCACACGCTGCGCGTCGCCGCGGACGGCCCGCAGAAGCAGAAGCTGTCGCTGCTGGAGAGCGGCTCCGAGTACAGCCTCATCCACAACGGCAAGGACGTGTGGGGCTACGACAGCAGGAGCAACGAGGTCTACCACGGCACCTCGGCCGACTCCGGCAAGGAGCACAGGGCCGAGCCCCCGGCCACCCCCAAGGACTTCGCCGACGAGGCGCTGAAGTCGATGGACGACACCACGTCCGTCACCGTCGACGGCACCGAGCGGGTCGCCGGCCGTGACGCCTACAAGCTGCTGATCAAGCCTCGGCAGTCCGGCACCACGGTCGGCGCGATCAGCATCGCCGTCGACGCGAAGACCGGCATGCCGCTGAAGTTCACGCTGACCCCGAAGAGCGGCGGCGCCGCCGTCCTCGACGCGGGCTTCACCCAGGTCTCCTTCGCGAAGCCCGACGCCTCCGCCTTCGCCTTCACCCCGCCCAAGGGCGCGAAGGTGACGGAGGAGAAGAAGGAGAAGAAGGAGCCCATGGCGCGGCAGCACGCGCCGGAGCGGGGCGAGTTCGGCAAGGGCCTCGGCGGCACCGCCGTCCTCGGCAAGGGCTGGACGTCCATCGCCACCTTCGACACCGGCGCCAAGGGCGGCCTGCCGACCGGCTCCAAGGCCGGTGACCTCGGCGGCTTCCTCGGCTCGCTCGGCGACAAGGTCTCCGGCAAGTTCGGCAAGGGCACCGTCTTCTCCACCCGGCTGGTCAACGCCCTGATCACCGACAACGGCAAGGTCTACGTCGGCACGGTGACCAAGGACGCCCTGGTCAAGGCGGCGAACACGGGAAAGTAGCCCCTCTCGGGCACCACGAGCCGTGACTGCGCGTTGACCCTTTCAGGGCGGGGAGCAGGACGAGTCGAGGGGGAGCCGATGGACGAACCGTCCGCCATGGAGCGGGAGGCGGGGGACACCGGGGAATCGGGGGACGCCGAGCGGCGTGCCCCGGCCCGCGCGGAGACGGGCGTCATCGTCACCCGCGGCCTCACCAAGCGCTACCGCGGCGGACAGCTCGCCGTCGACCGCCTCGATCTGACCGTCCCGGCGGGCAGCGTCTTCGGCTTCCTCGGCCCGAACGGCTCCGGCAAGACCACCACCATCCGCATGCTGATGGGCCTGATCGAGCCGACGGCGGGCACGGCCCGCGTGCTGGGCCGCCCGATGCCCCGGGCGGCCCGTGCCGTTCTCCCGCAGGTCGGCGCGCTCATCGAGGGCCCCGCCCTGTACGGCTTCCTCTCCGGCCGGGACAACCTGCTGCGCTACGACGCCGCCGACCCGGCCGCCGACCCCCGCACCCGGCGTGCCCGCGTCGCCGCAGCACTGGACCGGGTGGGCCTCACGGCGGCCGCCGGCAAGAAGGCGAAGGCGTACTCGCTGGGCATGAAACAGCGCCTCGGCCTGGCTGCCGCGCTGCTCCAGCCACGCCGGCTGCTGGTCCTGGACGAACCCACCAACGGCCTGGATCCGCAAGGCATGCGCGAGATCCGCACCCTGATCAGGGAGCTGGCCGCCGACGGCACGACTATCTTCCTCTCCTCCCACCTCCTCGACGAGATCGAGCAGGTCTGCACCCACGCGGCGGTCATGGCCCGGGGCCGGCTCGTCACCCAGGGCGCGGTGGCCGATCTGGCGGCCGGGGCGCGGGGCCGGCTGGTCGTGACCACCCCGGATCCGGCCGAGGCGGCCCGGGTGCTGAAGGAGCAGGGCGTCGGGGACGTCAGCGCCGACGGCGACCGGGTCGGCGGCGAACCGCCCGCACGCGACCTCGCCGAGGTGAACGCGGCCCTGGTCGCGGCCGGGGTGCGGGTCCGCGGCTTCACACTCGAACGGGCGTCGCTGGAGGACGCGTTCGTGGCACTGACGGGGGAGGGCTTCGATGTCGCGGGCTGAGCCGGTCCAGGCGACCGGCGTACGGCGGCCGAGCCCGCTGTGGACGCTCGGACTGCTGCGCAGCGAGCTGGTCACGACCCTCCGGCGCTGGCGCACCCTCGCCCTGCTCGGCGTGCTGACCGCGGTGCCGGTGCTGGTCGGGATCGCGGTGAAGATCCAGACGCGCGGCGGCGGGACGGCGGACCACAGCGGCCGGGGCCCGGCGTTCCTCACCCAGATCACCAACAACGGCCTGTTCCTGGTGTTCACGGCGCTGGCCGCGACGCTGCCGTTCTTCCTGCCGATGGCCGTCGGGGTCGTCGCGGGCGACGCGATAGCCGGCGAGGCGGGCGCGGGCACCCTGCGCTATCTGCTGGTCGCCCCGGCCGGCCGCACCCGGCTCCTGCTCACCAAGTACACGACCGTGATGGCCTTCTGCCTGCTGGCCACCCTGGCCGTCGCCGTCTCCGCCCTGATCGTCGGCGCGCTGCTCTTCCCGCTGGGCGACCTGACGACCATCTCCGGCACCCGGATCAGCTTCGCCGAGGGCCTCGGCCGGGCCCTGCTGATCGCCCTGGTGGTCGCCGCCTCACTGGTCGGCGTGGCGGCGCTGGGCCTGTTCGTGTCGACGCTCACGGGCAGCGGCATCGCGGCGATGGCCACCACCGTCGGCCTGCTCATCACCGTCCAGATCCTCGACCAGATACCCCAGCTGCACGCGCTGCAGCCGTACTTGTTCCCCCACTACTGGCTGTCCTTCGCCGACCTGATGCGTGACCCCGTCTACTGGGACGACCTGGAGAAGAACCTCGGCCTGCAGGCGCTGTACGCGGCGGTGTTCGGCTCGGCCGCCTGGGCGCGGTTCACGACGAAGGACATCAGCGCGTAGGGCCTGACCCGGCGGCCTTCTCGTACGGGAAGCGGGCGAGGGGCGCGTCCTGGGCGAAGAAGGTCTTCGCGCGTGCCAGCGCCTCGGTGTCCTTCAGTACGTCGCCGGGCGCGGTGCCGTTGCCGAGCAGCACCCCGCCGAACCGCATCCCCATGTAGGCGGCCGAGTTGTTGAGTGTGCCGATGTACGGGTCGGCGACGGACGGCTCGTCGTGCGCCAGCGCCGCGATGCCCCAGAGCGTGCGGCCGGTCAGGGTCTCCCTGAAGTCCAGGCCCGGGGTGCGCAGCCAGCCGGACCAGTGGTCCAGGTAGCGCTTGGTGAGACCGGACACCGAGTACCAGTACAACGGCGACGCGATCACGATGTCGGTGGCCGCGAGCGTGGCGTCCAGCAGACCGTTGGCCGTGTCCGACGGCGGCCGTACGTGGCCGCTGTCGTGCCGCAGGTCCGTGAAGTCGGGAAGCGGGTGCTCGGCCAGCCGTATCCAGCGCTGTTCGACGTCACCGGGCAACTGTTCGGCGGCCCTGCGGGCCAGCAGCTCGGTGTTGCCCTCGGCGCGGGAGCTGCCCAGGACGAAGAGGAAGCGGCGGCTCATGGATCCCCCAGGTGAATGCTGCCGTACGACGATTAGAAGCATGTGCATTTTATGCATACGCAAGCAGTTGGGTCCAGGGCGCGGCTGGTGCGAGGCTGTGACGCTGCGGTGACGTGGAATCCGACGGAAACCGACACACTGGTCGGCAGGACGCGTACGACCGGATCGCGACGGCGGGGGAGTGAGGGAAAACCGATGGCCCGACTCAGCTTCGAGAAGAAGCGGGTGCAGCAGCCCGCGGTGCATCCGGCGGCGGTGGCCGTGCGGGTGTTCGGTGCGGCGAGCGCGTCGGTGGGTGGGACGTCGGTGGTGGCGGCGCCGGGCGAGGAGATCCAGCAGGCCGTCCTCAACCACCTCCAGCGCCTGGCCATCAGCCTCGGCGCCCCGATACGCGCCACCATCCACGACGACCGCGCGGGCTGCGTGGTTCCTCTGGAGGTCTCGGCGGACGGCTCCAGCCGGGTCACGGGACGGGCGGTACGGGTGGCTGCGCCGAGCGGGACGAGCGGGTCCGGTGGTCCGCGCCCGGCGGACGGGGCGTCACCGGCGGCTGTTCCTGCGCAGGGTGGGCCGGACTCGGCCGACGTGGCGTCACCGGCGGGCGTGGCTGTGGTGGAGGGCGCGGAGGATGTGCCCGGCGTGGCGCAACCGGAGCCCGTGCCGGCCGGCACGGTGCAGGCGCCCACGGGACAGTTCGGCCCCGCGCCGGTCATGCCGGCCAGGGAGGTGCCGGTGCCCGCCGCCGACACCCCGAAGCCCCAGCCCGCGGCCTACGTCCCCGCGGCGTACGCCCCGGCGGCCCCGGCCTCCGGTCCTGTGACCTCGGCCTCCGTGGTCTCCGCCCCTGCTGCTCCGTCGGCCCCGGCCTCCGTCCCCGCGGCCCCGGCCTCCGCAGCTCTGGCCTCCATGGCCTCTGCTCTCACGGCCTCCGTCTCCGACCCCGCGCCGACCCACACCCCCGCCCGGGGCTTCGACGCCGTCGCCGAGGAGGTGCTCGGGGACGAGCCCGTGACCGAGACCGCGGAGGGGGCCGAGTTGCTCACCGAGCCGATGGCGCGGATCAACGAGGCCGTGCGGGACGGCCGTATCGAGGCGGCGGCGGAACTCGCCGACCGTACGGTCGCCGAGGCAACCGCCGTGCTGGGCCCCCGCCATGCCGAGGTGCTGCACCTGCGTGAACTGTCCGCCTACATCGCGTACTTGGCGGGTGAACCGGTCCGTGCGTGCCGGCTGTCCCTGGACCTCGCCCGGCTGCGCCGGCAGGCGCGGGACGCGGAGGCCGCCTACGGCAACGTACAGAGCGCGGCGACCGCCTGGCGCGCGGTGCGCGACCCGGAGGAGGGGCTGCGGCTGGGCCGGGACCTGATCGACCTGTGGGCGGAGCTCAGCGCCGAGCCGGGCCCCGCCGCCGACGACCCGCGCCCGCTGGAGTCCGCCCGCGCCCGCATGGTGCGCCTCACCGACCGGGCGGCCCGCGCCGCCCAGGTCTGACGCCCGCCCGGACCGGACCTGCCCAGGGGATGACGCCTGCCCGGACCGACGACCGCCTAGGCGTGGCACCAACCGGAACCGGCCCGCGCCGGGACCGGGCTCGGCGTCAGCCCTACTGCACGCAGAACTCGTTGCCCTCCGGATCCGTCAGCACCACCCACTCACCGGCGGGTTCCTTCACCTCGCGCAGTACACGCGCGCCCAGTGCCCGCAGGCGTGCCACCTCGTCCGCGCGTCGGCCGGCGGTGGCGTGCAGGTCGAGGTGGAGTCGGTTCTTGACGGTCTTCGGCTCCGGTACGCGCTGGAACAGCAGTCGCCGTCCGAGTCCCGTGCCGGTCTCCGGGTCGTACGGGTCGTCGGGGTGCCGTACGGCGATCAGGTCACGGAAGGCGGGTCGGCCGTGGTACTCGACGGTGGCCTCCCCGGGCAGCGCGCCGAGGGACAGCAGCCGTTCGATCAGGGCGCTGTTGTCCTCGGCCGTGTAGTGCAGCGCGGCGGCCCAGAAGTCGGCCTGGGTGTGCGGGTCGGCCGCGTCGATCACGAGCTTCCAGTGCAGCGGGGCGGGGGCCTCGGTGGGCGGGGGAGTCGACATGCTCACCACTTATAGCGGGGAGTACTGACATCAACGGCGTACATGGGGGCGGACGCCCCCGGGAAGCCCCCGGTTCACACGTCCACAGGCGCGGAGTCCGGCGTTTCCACCCGGGGTGCCCCGAGTGGCTCCCTCGGCCTCCGTGCCGAGCGCAGCGCGTCGCCCGTCAGCAGGATCAGGGCCAGCCAGACCAGGGCGAATCCGGCCCAGCGCTCGGGCGGCATGGCCTCGTGGAAGTAGAGGACTCCGCACAGGAACTGGAAGACGGGGGCCAGGTACTGCAGCAGCCCCAGCGTGGACAGGGGCACGCGGATCGCCGCCGCGCCGAAGCAGACCAGCGGCAGCGCGGTGACGACGCCGGTGGAGGCGAGCAGGGCCGCGTGTCCGGCGCCGTCGTTCAGGAAGCTCGCGTCGCCGTGCGCGCCGAGCCACAGCAGATAGCCGAGCGCGGGCAGGAACTGGATCGCGGTCTCGGCGGCCAGTGACTCCAGGCCGCCGAGGGCGACCTTCTTCTTGACCAGGCCGTAGGCGGCGAAGGTGACCGCGAGGACCAGCGAGATCCACGGCGGGCGGCCGTAGCCGACCGTCAGGACGACGACGGCGGCGACGCCGGTCGCGACCGCCGCCCACTGCACGGGCCGCAGCCGCTCCTTCAGCAGCAGCACGCCCAGTGCGATGGTCACCAGCGGGTTGATGAAGTACCCGAGGGAGGCCTCGACCACATGGCCGGAGTTCACGGACCAGATGTAGACGCCCCAGTTCAGGGTGATGACGGCGGCGGCCACGGCGATGAGCCCGAGCCGGCGCGGCTGGCGCAGCAGTTGTCCGGCCCACGCCCAGCGCCGTACGAAGAGCAGGGCGACGGCGACGAAGACCAGGGACCACGCCATGCGGTGGGCGAGGATCTCCACCGCCCCGGCGGGTTTCAGCAGCGGCCAGAACAGGGGCACCAGGCCCCACATGCCATAGGCCGCGAAGCCGTTCAGCAGGCCTATCCGGTGCTCACCCCTGGACTTCCCGGTCACGGGCCCCTCCCTCTCACATCGCGCACGCGAGAACGAAGGTAGCGCCGTGCACCCCCGGCTGTCATGGCCGTATCGCCATACGGTCATGACAGGCAGGGGTGCCGCCGGATCGCTCAGCCCTTGAGCGCGGCGGTGACCGCCTCCGCCAGCGGGGTGGTGGGACGGCCGATCAGCCGCGACAGGTCCCCGGAGGAGACCACCAGCTCGCCCTTCTCGATCGAGGCGTCCACGCCGGCCAGGACCGCGGCCAGCGGGCCGGGCAGCCCGGCGCCGGTCAGGATGCCGGTGAGGGCCTCGACGGAGACCGGGGTGTAGGCGATCTCCCTGCCGGTCTGCCGGCTCAGCTCGGCCGCGTACGCGGCGAAGCCCCACGCCTCGTCGCCGCCCAGCTCGTACGTCTGGTTCTCGTGGCCCTCACCGGTCAGCACCGCGACCGCGGCGGCCGCGTAGTCGGCGCGGGCGGCCGAGGAGACGCGGCCCTCGCCCGCGGCCTGGACGACCGCGCCGTGCTCCAGCACCGGGGCCAGGTTCTCGGTGTAGTTCTCGTGGTACCAGCCGTTGCGCAGCAGGGTGTACGGCAGGCCGGAGGCGAGCAGCGCCTGCTCGGTGGCCCGGTGGTCGTCCGCCAGTGCCGCGGTGAGGGTGCCCGGGGCGCTGGTGTACGCGAGCAGTGCCACACCGGCCGCCTTCGCGGCGTCGATGACGACCTGGTGCTGCCGCACCCGTCCCTTGTCGAACTCGTTGCCGGAGATCAGCAGGACCTTGTCGCCGGCGGCGAACAGGCCGTCGAAGGTCTCGGGCGCGTTGTAGTCGGCGACGGCCAGCTTCACCCCGCGGGCCGCGAAGTCGGCGGCCTTCGCCTCGTCGCGTACGACGGCGGTGATCCGCCCCGCCGGAACCTTCTCCAGCAGCTGCTCCACGACGTGCCGGCCGAGGTGTCCGGTGGCTCCGGTGACGACGATGCTCATGGTGGGAACTCCTTGGGGGTGCCGTGTGTCCGGGTCTGACACTCACCCTAAGAGGGGCGCTAACTGAAGGAAAGTACCCACTTTGAAGTAAGGTACTGGCATGGCGGTAAGTGAGTGGAAGGGCGACCGCGAGGCCATGTGCCCCCATCGCCTGGTCCTGGAGCACGTCACCAGCCGCTGGGGCGTGCTGGTGCTGATCCAGCTGCTCGACCGCCCGTACCGGTTCAGCGAACTGCGCCGGGCGATCAGCGGCCTCGGCGGGCGCGGCGTCAGCGAGAAGATGCTCACGCAGACCCTTCAGACCCTGGAGCGCGACGGCCTCGTCCACCGGGACGCCAAGCCCGTCATCCCGCCCCGCGTCGACTACTCCCTGACCGGGTTGGGCCGCGAGGCGGCGGAGCAGGTGCGGGCGCTGGCGCAGTGGACCCAGCGGCGCATGGACGACGTGCTCGACGCCCGCCGGGCATACGACGAGGCCCGGGACATCCGGTCCCGGGCCTCGCACCACGAGTAACAGCGAACAAGGGTCAGCCGACGACCGTCCAGGTGTCCCCGCCGGCCAGCAGCGCGGCCAGGTCGCCCTTGCCCTTCTGCTCGATCGCGGTGTCCAGCTGGTCGGCCATCGCCGTGTCGTAGACCGGCCGTTCGACCGAGCGGAAGACACCCACCGGGGTGTGGTGCAGGGTGTCGGGGTCGGCGAGCCGGGAGAGCGCGAAGGCGGTGGTCGGGGACGCGGCGTGCGCGTCGTGGACCAGGATGTCCGCCTCGTTGTCCGCCGTCACGGTGACGACCTCCAGGTCACCGGTGGCCCGGTTGCGTACGACGCCGCGCGCGCCGTCGGCCCCGAAGCGGATCGGCTGCCCGTGCTCCAGGCGGATCAGCGCCTCCTCGGCCTGCTGCCTGTCCTTGAGGGCGTCGAAGGCGCCGTCGTTGAAGATGTTGCAGTTCTGGTAGATCTCGATCAGCGCGGTGCCCGGGTGGTCGGCGGCCGCGCGCAGCACCTCCGTCAGGTGCTTGCGGTCGGAGTCGATGGTGCGGGCCACGAAGGACGCCTCCGCGCCGAGCGCCAGCGACACCGGGTTGAACGGGGCGTCCAGCGAGCCCATCGGCGTCGACTTGGTGATCTTGCCGACCTCGGACGTCGGCGAGTACTGGCCCTTGGTGAGGCCGTAGATCCGGTTGTTGAACAGCAGGATCTTCAGGTTCACATTGCGGCGCAGGGCGTGGATCAGGTGGTTGCCGCCGATGGACAGCGCGTCGCCGTCCCCGGTGACCACCCACACCGACAGGTCCCGCCTGCTGGTGGCCAGGCCGGTGGCGATCGCCGGGGCGCGGCCGTGGATGGAGTGCATCCCGTAGGTGTTCATGTAGTACGGGAAGCGGGAGGAGCAGCCGATGCCGGAGACGAAGACGATGTTCTCCCTGGCCAGCCCCAGCTCCGGCATGAAGCCCTGCACGGCGGCGAGGATCGCGTAGTCACCGCAGCCGGGGCACCAGCGCACCTCCTGGTCCGACTTGAAGTCCTTCATCGACTGCTTGGCCTCGGCCTTGGGGACCAGCTGCAGCAGTCCGTTGCCGGCGTCAGTCATCGATGGCCTCCTTCAGAGCCTTGGCGAGCTGTTCCGCCTTGAACGGCATGCCGTTGACCTGGTTGTAGGAGTGGGCGTCGACCAGGTACTTCGCCCGGATCAGGGTGGCGAGCTGCCCGAGGTTCATCTCCGGCACCACCACCTTGTCGTACTGCTGGAGCACCTTTCCGAGATTGCGCGGGAAGGGGTTGAGGTGGCGCAGATGCGCTTGCGCGATCGACTCGCCGGCCGCGCGCAGCCGTCGTACCGCCGCCGTGATCGGGCCGTAGGTGGAGCCCCAGCCCAGGACCAGGGTCCTGGCGCCGTGCGGGTCGTCGACTTCGATGTCCGGGACGTCGATGCCGTCGATCTTGGCCTGCCGGGTGCGGACCATGAAGTCGTGGTTGGCCGGGTCGTAGGAGATGTTGCCCGTGCCGTCCTGCTTCTCGATGCCGCCGATGCGGTGCTCCAGACCCGGTGTGCCCGGGATCGCCCACGGCCGGGCGAGGGTCTGGGGGTCCCGCTTGTACGGCCAGAAGACCTCGGTGCCGTCCTCCAGGGTGTGGTTCGGTCCGGAGGCGAACTGGACCCTCAGGTCCGGCAGCTCGTCCAGGTCCGGGATCCGCCACGGCTCCGAGCCGTTGGCCAGGTAGCCGTCGGACAGCAGCATCACCGGGGTGCGGTACGTCAGCGCGATCCGGGCCGCCTCCAGTGCGGCGTCGAAGCAGTCCGCCGGGGTCCGGGGCGCGACGACCGGCACCGGCGCCTCGCCGTTGCGGCCGAACATCGCCTGCAGCAGGTCCGCCTGCTCGGTCTTGGTCGGCAGACCCGTGGACGGGCCGCCGCGCTGGATGTCGACGACCAGCAGCGGCAGCTCCAGCGAGACCGCGAGGGCGATCGTCTCGCTCTTCAGCGCGACACCGGGACCGGACGTCGTCGTCACCGCGAGCGAGCCGCCGAAGGCCGCGCCCAGCGCCGCGCCGATGCCCGCGATCTCGTCCTCGGCCTGGAAGGTGCGGACGCCGAAGTTCTTGTGCTTGCTCAGCTCGTGCAGGATGTCCGAGGCCGGCGTGATCGGGTACGAGCCGAGGAACAGCGGCAGGTCCGCCTGCCGCGAGGCCGTGACCAGGCCGTAGGCCAGGGCGAGGTTGCCGGAGATGTTGCGGTAGGTGCCGACCGGGAAGGCCTTGGCGGCGGGGGCGACCTCGTAGGAGACCGCGAAGTCCTCGGTGGTCTCGCCGAAGTTCCAGCCCGCGCGGAACGCGGCGACGTTGGCCGCAGCGATGTCCGGCTTCTTGGCGAACTTCGACTTCAGGAACTTCTCGGTGCCCTCGGTGGGCCGGTGGTACATCCAGGACAGCAGACCCAGCGCGAACATGTTCTTGCTGCGCTCGGCCTCCTTGCGGGAGAGGGCGAACTCCTTGAGCGCCTCCACCGTGAGGGTGGTCAGCGGCACCGGGTGGAGGTTGTAGCCGTCCAGCGAGCCGTCCTGGAGCGGGTCGGTGTCGTAGCCGACCTTCTGCAGGGCGCGCTTGGTGAACTCGTCGGTGTTGACGATGATCTCGGCGCCGCGCGGCAGATCGCCGACGTTCGCCTTCAGCGCGGCCGGGTTCATCGCCACCAGCACGTTCGGGGCGTCACCCGGGGTGAGGATGTCGTGGTCGGCGAAGTGGAGCTGGAAGCTGGACACGCCGGGCAGGGTGCCGGCGGGGGCGCGGATCTCGGCAGGGAAGTTGGGAAGGGTGGAGAGGTCGTTGCCGAAGGACGCGGTCTCCGAGGTGAAGCGGTCACCGGTGAGCTGCATGCCGTCACCCGAGTCCCCCGCGAACCGGATGATCACCCGGTCCAGGCGCCGCACGTCCTTGGCGCCGCCCGGTTTGCGCTGCTCTCCCACGACGGTTCCGTCGGTGTGCTCCGCTGGGCTGCTGACCTGGCTGGTCACTGAACTGGACCTCCTTCGAGGCGGCTGTCCGTCGGGTGGTCGTCCCACGGACCATCCCAGGATCAACCCTACGTCGGTTAGGGTCGCCTTCCCGAGGCCATCCGAAGATTGGACGGCGTTTCGAGACGGCCTGTTCGCGCTGCTACTCACTCTCCCGCATGATGACCCGCGCCGCCGGAACTCCGATCAAGAAGTTCCCGAGCGTCCCTCGGCTGCCTCCTGAGTCCGCACCGGCCGGGTACCCGCCCGACGAGGACCCGGGAGCCTCTTCGCGGTTCCGGTCCTCAGGAGTTCAGGTACGTCAGGACGGCCAGCACGCGGCGGTGGTCCCCGTCGCTCGGGGTCAGCCCGAGCTTCAGGAAGATGTTGCTGACGTGCTTCTCCACGGCCCCGTCGCTGACCACCAGCTGCTTGGCGATGGCCGAGTTCGTGCGTCCCTCCGCCATCAGCCCGAGCACCTCGCGCTCGCGCGGGGTCAGCCCCGCCAGCACGTCCTGCTTGCGGCTGCGGCCGAGCAACTGCGCCACCACCTCCGGGTCCAGCGCCGTACCGCCCCCGGCCACCCGCACCACCGCGTCCACGAACTCGCGCACCTCGGCGACCCGGTCCTTGAGCAGATAGCCCACACCCCGGCTGGAACCGGCCAGCAGCTCGGTGGCGTAACGCTCCTCCACGTACTGCGACAGCACCAGCACCCCGAGCCCCGGATGCGCCTTCCGCAGCCGTACGGCCGCCCGTACGCCCTCGTCGGTGTGCGTCGGCGGCATCCGTACGTCCGCCACGACCACGTCGGGCAGCGTCCCCCGGGCCTCCAGGTCGGCGACGGTCTTCACCAGCGCCTCGGCGTCCCCGACGCCGGCCACGACATCGTGCCCGCGGTCGGTCAGCAACCGGGTCAGGCCCTCCCTGAGCAGCACTGAATCCTCGGCGATGACCACCCGCACCCTGTCCTCCACGATCTCCTGGCCCCCCATGCCCGTGCCCGCTCCTCTACGACGCCGTTCGTACGGAGGTCCAGCATTCCAGCATTCGGCCCACGCCGCCCGCCGCCCCGGCACAACGGCGCGCTCCGGGGCGTGGAGGGCGTCTGGGTGTGGGGGGGCCGGGATCTTTCGCGCGCGGGCCTCCGGTCGGGTGGGAGAGGGGGCACACATGGCCGCCGTGCCGGCGGCTCAGCTGGGAGCCGGGTCGGCGGTGGTCTCGGGTGGGTGGTGGATGCGGTGGTGGCCTCGGGCGGCCGGTGGATGCGGCCGCGGCTTCGGGTGGCTGGCGGATCCGGTGGTGGCCTCGGGTGAGTGGTGGATCCGGCGGCGGCCCCGGGTGGGGCGGCGGACCCGTCGGTCCCTGCTCCGGCGGGCGGCGGAGGAGGGCGGCCTGCGTGAGCGCCCTCCGCGTGCCTTCGCGGGTGTGCGACGGTGCACCGGGATCAGGCCCGCCAGGGCAGTTCCGCGATCACCCGGGTGGGGCCGCCGGACGGGGAGTCGACCACGAGGACGCCGTCCACCGCGTCAAGCCGTCCGGCGAGGCCGGCCAGGCCCGAGCCGCGGGAGACGTCCGCGCCGCCCACCCCGTCGTCGGTCACCTGCACCATCAGCCGGTCCTCCGCGCGCCACACGTCCACCGACGCGGACCGGGCCCCGCTGTGCTTGCTGATGTTCTGCAGCAGCTCGGAGACGGTGAAGTAGGCGATGCCCTCGATGGCCGGCGCCGGGCGGGCCGGCAGATCGACCTCGACCCGCACCGGCACCGTACAGCGGGCGGCGACCGAGGACAGCGCGGCGTCCAGACCACGGTCCGTCAGCACGGCCGGATGGATGCCGCGGGCGAGATCGCGCAGCTCCTGCAGCGCCGTCTTCACCTCGCCGTGCGCGTCGTCCACCATCCGCGCCGCCGCCTGCGGATCCTCCCGCAGCTTCTCCTTCGCCAGCCCCAGATCCATGGCCAGGCTGACCAGCCGGGCCTGGGCCCCGTCGTGCAGGTCCCGCTCGATGCGCCGCAGGTCGGCGGCGGCCGTGTCGACCACGACCCCGCGGTCCGACTCCAGCTCCACCACCCGCGCAGACAATGGCGACGGCCCCAGCAGCCCCCGCACCAGCAGCCCGTCCACCGCCGTCAGGGCCCGTACGATCCACGGGGTGGCCAGCGTGAACAGCAGGCCGACCAGCGCGGTCACGGTGATCTCGAACGGGTTGTCGAGATAGACGCTGTGGTGTTCGTCGGCGTACAACTGCATCCCGCCCTGGCCGCCGTACATCGGGAAGACCCAGAACCACAGCGGGTACGTCAGCAGCGACCAGCCGGCCGTCCACAGGCTCACCGCCACCGAGAACGAGAACACCGCCCAGGGGAACTGCACCAGCGTGTACAGCAGGTTCCGCCAGGAGGCGCCGCTCTTGAGCACCGCGCCCATCCAGGCCAGCGCGCCCGGCTTGCGCGACCTGAGCGGCTCCGGCTCGGCCACGTCCAGCCGCAGCAGTCCGCGCGCCCGCGCACGCTCCAGCGCGCCGAAGCCGCGGCAGCCGGCGAGCGCCGCCGCGAGCACCGGGATGCCGAGGAAGGTCACCAGCAGGCCCGCGCCGAGCGACACCATGGTGACCGTCCAGCTGAACAGCACGATGGACAGGGGCAGGCTCAGCAGGACGTAGCCGAACTCACGCCAGCTGCGTGCCTCGAACGGCGCCCGTAGCGCGGCGGGCAGACGGTAGCCGGTCCCGTCGGAGTGCCCGTCCTCCCGCCCGTAGCCGTGTCCGTACTCCGTGGCCATCGATTCCGTCCTGTTCTCGTCGTCCTGCGGCGGTTCCGCCGTGTCTCCAGAGTCGTGCGCCGAGGGGTGCCGGGCCATGGAGTCCGTCGGCGTCCTGGGCCGGGGGTTTTCCCTACCCTGGCCTCCGGCGGTGCGGCCGGTTGCGCGGTGTCGTCGGCTTCTCGTGGTCGTGGGTTTGGTGCCGTCGGTTTCTGTGCGCCGGTCGCATGTAGCCGTCGGTTTCCGTGCGGTCTGTCGGGGGCCGCCGTAGGGGGTGGTGCTGTCGGGCGGCTGCGGGTTCCCGTGGGGTGCTCGCGCCGTTCCCCGCGCCCCTGCCGGAGTTGCGGTCGCCGTACCCGCAAGGCGCTGCCCCGCTACTCCGTGCGGTCACGCCAGGGCAGCTCTGCCGTGATCACCGTCGGGCCGCCGGGCGGGGAGTCGAGGACGAACAGGCCGTCCACCGCGTCCAGCCGTTCCGCGAGCCCCCGCATCCCGGTGCCGCCCTCCAGCCGGGCGCCGCCGCGGCCGTCGTCCCGGACCTGGATGAGCAGCCGGTCCTCCGTGCGCCACACGTCCACCGACGCGGACCGGGCCCCGCTGTGCTTGCTGATGTTCTGCAGCAGCTCGGAGACGGTGAAGTAGGCGATGCCCTCGATGGCGGGCGCCGGCCGGTCCGGCAGGTCCACGGCCACCTTCACCGGCACCGTGCAGCGCGTGGCGACCGAGGACAGGGCCGCGTCCAGGCCCCGGTCCGTGAGCACGGCCGGATGGATGCCGCGGGCGAGGTCGCGCAGCTCCTGGAGGGCCAGCTTCACCTCGCCGTGGGCCTCCTCCACCATCGCCGCCGCCGAGTCGGGATCCTCCACCAGCTTCTCCTTGGCCAGACCGAGCCCCATGGCCAGGTTGACCAGCCGGGCCTGGGCCCCGTCGTGCAGGTCCCGCTCGATGCGCCGCAGGTCGGCGGCGGCCGTGTCGACCACGACCCCGCGGTCCGACTCCAGCTCGGCGATACGGCGTTCCAGCTCGTCCGACGGCGACAGCAGCCCGCGCACCATGAAGCGGTCCGCGTTCGCCAGCCACCGCGCCACGTACGGCAGCACCGGCCACAGTACGAACAGCGAGGTCAGCGCGGTGCAGAAGGTGAGGATGCCCCACGGCAGCCGGATCGCGTCGTAGAGCAGCGTCCGCCAGCCCACCGGGTCCTTCAGCGCCATCCACAGCCGCTGCGCCAGTCCGCCGCCGCGGGCGAGCGGCATCGGGGTCGGCTCCGTCACCCGCACCCCGAGCAGCCACCGGGCGCGGGCCCGCTCCAGCTTCCCCAGCTGCCGTGCGCCCAGCAGACTCAGCGCCAGCAGCGGCAGGCCGACGACGGTGAGCGTCAGGGACCCGCCGACCGACAGCGCGGTGATCGCGTAGACGAAACCGAACACCGTCACCGGCAGGTTCAGCAGGAGATACAGGATCTCCTTCCACGTGTGCGGGTCGTACGCCGGCCGGATCGGCGGCAGCCGGTCGGTGTCGTCGGCCGTCCTGCCGTCGGCGGAGCTGGTAGCGGTCATACGGTCAGCCTGCCGTGCGCGCAGCCCGCCACGCCATGCGGTACGCCGCCCTCCGCCGCCGGGGGAAAGCCCCACCCCCGCCCGCCTCACCTGTCTCACCCCGTGACGGGCTGCTTACCCGCTCTTTATCAGGGCCTAGACTCCCGTGCGTACAGATCGTCGAATCAGGTCGCGTCACGGTGCACCACAGCGTGCACGATTTCACTGGGGTCACGAGGTCAGGGAGCGAGGTCGGACGGTGCGGGAGACGTTGGGAGACTCGACGGTCGCCGCGGCGCACGTCGTCGCGGCCGGCTACTTCCGGTCCTACTCGGCGGTGGGACTGCTCACGCTCGTCGGCGTGCTGTTCGTCGCGGTCGCCTTCGGCGCCGGCCGCCTGCTGCGCCCGGTCGTGCCGACCCCGGAGAAACTCCTGACCTACGAGTGCGGCGTCGACCCCGTCGGCGAGGGCTGGGCCCACACCCAGGTCCGCTACTACGTCTACGCCTTCCTGTACGTGATCTTCGCGGTCGACTCGATCTTCCTGTTCCCCTGGGCCACGGTCTTCGCCGCCCCCGGTTACGGCGCGACGACCCTGGTGGAGATGTTCGTCTTCCTCGGCTTCCTCGCCGTAGGCCTGCTGTACGCATACAAGAAGGGCGTCCTGGCATGGACGTGACCCCGGATCCCGTTTACCTGCCCGAGCCGAAGCGGCTGGGCGCCCTGGCCCGCCTGGCCCCCGAGCCGATGAAGGTGGTCCTCAACTGGGGCCGCCGCTACTCCCTCTGGGTCTTCAACTTCGGCCTCGCCTGCTGCGCGATCGAGTTCATCGCCGCGTCGATGGGCCGCCACGACTTCATCCGCCTCGGCGTGATCCCGTTCGCCCCCGGGCCCCGCCAGGCCGACCTGATGGTGGTCTCGGGCACCGTCACGGACAAGATGGCCCCGGCCGTCAAGCGCCTGTACGAGCAGATGCCCGAGCCGAAGTACGTCATCTCCTTCGGCGCCTGCTCCAACTGCGGCGGCCCCTACTGGGACTCGTACTCGGTCACGAAGGGCGTCGACCAGATCATCCCGGTGGACGTGTACGTCCCCGGCTGCCCGCCGCGCCCCGAGGCGCTGCTCCAGGGCATCCTCAAGCTCCAGGAGAAGATCGCCCGCGAGTCGCTGGGGGAGCGGTACGGCACCGGTTCCGCCCGGCCGTCCGCGGCCGCCCTGACCAGCGGCCTGGTGCAGCCCCCGGCGCCCGCCGCGGCCGAGGGGGACGCCCGATGAGCACGGTCGGCTGGCTGCCCGCCCCGGTCGAGGACCTCTTCGGCGCCGACACGGTGGCCGAGGAGTCGTACGAGGTCCTGACGGTCGACGTCCCGCCGTCCTCCTGGCTCACCGCCCTGGAGACGGCCCGTACGACCCTGGGCTGCACCTACTTCGACTGGCTGAGCGCGGTCGACGAACCGGGCACGGGCTTCCGCGTCTCGGCCCACGTCGTCGCCCTCGGCCCGGTCCGCCGTCTCCTCGTCCGTACGACCGTCCCGCACGAGGCGCCGACGCTGCCGTCCGCCGTCGGCGTCTACGCGGGCGCCGCCTGGCACGAGCGCGAGACCCATGAGATGTTCGGCGTCCGCTTCGAGGGCCATCCCTCGCTGGACCACCTTCTCCTGCCGGAGAACTTCGAGGGCCACCCGCTCCGCAAGGACTTCGTCCTCGCCGCGCGTGTCGCCAAGGCCTGGCCCGGCGCGAAGGAGCCCGGCGAATCCGAGCACGGCGGCCCGAAGCGCCGCCAGATGCTCCCCCCGGGCGTGCCGGACCCCAACGAGTGGGGCCCCCTGAAGGGCCAGCTGCCCCCCGTCCCGGCCCGCCCGGCGCGGGGCGCGGGCCGCGCGGCGGGCGAACGACCGGCAGCTCGTGCGGGCGCGGCCGGCGACCGTCCGGTACGACGCGCCCGTACGGCGTCGGAGGGCTCGGCGAGCCAGCAGGGAGAGACTCCTGCTGGTGCTGGTGCTGGTGCTGGTGCTGGTGCTGGTGCTGGTGCTGGTGCTGGTGCTGGTGCTGGTGGTCCGGAGGGGGCGGTTGGTGCCGCCGGTGCCGCCGGTGCCGCGCCGCGGCGGATGCGGAGCGCGAGCCAGGGCTCGGTGAGCCAGACCCGGACGCCGGCCCCGCAGGACGCGGCCGGGCAGGAGCAGGCTGCGGCCGAGGGCGGCGCACCCCGGGCAGCGACTGCGCAAGGCCCGGCTGCCGAGGCGTCCGTGGCCCACGAGCCCGGCCCCGCCCCTGCCCGCCCGCGCCGCGCCCGCAGCGCCTCGGAGGGCTCGGCCTCACAGCGGACCGGGACACCGGAGCCGGAGGCTCCGTCTTCGAGCGAGCCGACCACAGCGGACAGCGCGGCCCGTCCCGTCCGCCGGAGCACGTCCACGCGCAGCTCGGACGCCCCGTGGCACCACGCTCGGCCGGCCTTCGACGAGCCGACGGAATCCGAGCGGATGTCTGGCGAGGCCGAGAAGGCTCCCGCAGAAGCCGGGCAAACTCCTGGCGAGCCCGAGCGGACCACCACCGACGGATCCAACCGGACTTCTGCGGAGCCCGAGCTGCCCGCCGAACCGGAACCGGTCCCTACGGAGTCCGAGCGGACACCTGCGGAGCCTGAGAGGACACCTGCGGAGTCCGGGCGCACGCCTGCGGAGCCCGGGCCGGCACCCGTCGTACCGGAGTCAACCCCGGCGGAGCCCGGCCCGGCCGAGCGCCGACCCGAACGGCCCGCCGAGGGTGCGGACCCCGCCACGCGCGACGACCGTGCCGCCCCCGCCACCGCCGCCGGTACCTCCGACGGCCGCACCCCCGACACCCCAGACACTCCCCCCACCACCGACGACCCCCACCGCACAGGAGGCCCGCAGTGAACGGCGTGCCGGACGTCGCCCTGCGACTCCTCGTCGTGTTCGTCGTCTTCCTCACGTTCCCGCTGATCGTCGGCCAGACCGAGCACAAGGTGATGGCCCACATGCAGGGCCGGCTCGGCCCGATGTACGCGGGCGGCTTCCACGGCTGGGCCCAGCTCATCGCCGACGGCGTGAAGTTCGCGCAGAAGGAGGACGTGGTCCCGGCCGGTGCCGACCGCCGCGTCTTCCAGCTGGCCCCCGCCGTCGCCCTGCTGCCGTACCTCCTCGTCCTGCTCGCCATCCCGATCGGCCCGAGCGAGGGCGCGGTCGGCCAGGTCCTCGACGCGGGCGTGTTCTTCGTGCTCGCGGTGATGGGCGTCGGCGTGCTCGGCTCGCTCATGGCCGGCTGGGCCAGCGCGAACAAGTTCTCCCTGCTCGGCGGCCTGCGCACGGCCGCCCAGCTGCTCGCCTACGAACTCCCGATGCTGCTCGCCGCGGCCTCGGTCGCCATGGCGGCGGGAACCGTCTCCCTGCCCGGCATCCTGCACGCCTTCCACTGGTGGTGGCTGCCCTGGCAGATCATCGGCGCGGTCGTCTTCTTCGTCGCAGGCCTCGCCGAACTGCAGCGCCCGCCGTTCGACATGCCCGTCGCCGACTCCGAGATCATCTTCGGCGCGTACACCGAGTACACCGGACTGCGCTTCGCGCTCTTCCTCCTCGCCGAGTACGCCGGGATCGTCGTCCTGTGCGGTCTGACCACCGTCCTGTTCCTGGGCGGCTGGCACGGCCCCTGGGGCCACGACGGCCTGGGCTGGCTGTGGACCCTGCTGAAGACCGCGATCCTCGCCTTCCTCGTCATCTGGCTCCGCGTGACCTACCCGCGGCTGCGCGAGGACCAGCTCCAGAAACTGTCCTGGACCCTCCTCGTCCCCCTCTCCCTCGCCCAGATCGCCCTCACCGGCATCGTCAAGGTGGTGATCAGCTAACCATGGCCCCCATTCCCGGCAGCGGCCTCGCCAAGGGCCTGGCCGTCACCCTCCGCACGATGACGAGGAAGCACGTCACCGAGCAGTACCCGGATGCCCAGCCCGAACTCCCGCCCCGCACCCGCGGTGTGATCGGCCTGTTCGAGGAGAACTGCACGGTCTGCATGCTCTGCGCCCGCGAGTGCCCGGACTGGTGCATCTACATCGACTCCCACAAGGAGACGGTCCCGCCGGCCGCCCCCGGTGGCCGCGAGCGCAGCCGCAACGTCCTCGACCGGTTCGCCATCGACTTCTCCCTGTGCATGTACTGCGGTATCTGCATCGAGGTCTGTCCTTTCGACGCGCTGTTCTGGTCCCCGGAGTTCGAGTACGCCGAGACCGACATCCGTGACCTCACCCACGAGCGGGACAAGCTCCGCGAGTGGATGTGGACCGTCCCGGCCCCGCCGGCCCTCGACCCCGCGGCCGAGGAGCCGAAGGAGATCGCCGCCGCCCGCAAGACCGCCGAGAAGCTGGCGGCCGCGCAGGCCGAGCCGGGGGAGGGCGACTCGTGAGCCTCGCCGCGGCCACGGTGGCCGCCTCCGGCGCCCACGGCTTCCTGTCCCCGACCGGCGTCGAGATCGCCTTCCTCCTCGTCGGCCTGGTCACCTTCGGCGCCGCGCTGGTCACCGTCACCACCCGCCAGCTGGTGCACGCCGCCCTGTGGCTGGTGGTCGCCCTCGGCGGCCTCGCCGTGGAGTACCTGCTGCTCACGGCCGAGTTCATCGCCTGGGTACAGGTCCTGATCTACGTCGGTTCCGTCGTCGTCCTCCTCCTGTTCGGGCTGATGCTCACCAAGGCGCCCATCGGCCGCTCCCCGGACGCCGACTCCGGCAACCGCTGGGCCGCCCTGGCCGTCGCGGTCGCCGCCGCCGTCGCCCTGGTGTGGGTGGTCGTCGACGCCTTCCGCACCACCTGGATCGACCTGGACGGCCCGGCCGCCGGGACCACCCGGATCACCGGCGAGAGCCTGTTCCGGACCTGGGTGCTGCCCTTCGAGGCCCTGTCCGTGCTGCTCCTCGCGGCCCTGGTCGGCGCGATCGTCCTGTCCCGCAAGGCGACGGCGGACGCGAACGCCGCGCCCGCGGCCGCCGCGGACACCACCGGCGAGAAGGAAGGCGCCCGCTGATGCACCTCGTCTACCCGGCCGTACTCTCCGCCCTCCTCTTCTGCACCGGCCTGTACGGCGTCCTCGCCCGCCGCAACGCGATCCTGGTCCTGATGTCGGTCGAGCTGATGCTCAACGCCGTCAACCTCAACCTGGTCGCCTTCGACGTCTGGCTCAGCCGGACCGCGAGGGAGACCCTGCACTCCGGCCAGGCGCTGACCCTGTTCACCATCGCCATCGCCGCCGCCGAGATCGGCATCGGCCTGGCGATCGTCCTCGCCGTCTACCGCAACCGCGGCACCTCCGACATCGACAAGCTCCGCGACACCGCCGAGGGCCCCGGCACCGAGGGACCGGACTCCTCCGCGGCCGAGAAGGCTGAGGCCACCGCGTGACCACGACCACCCTCGCCGTACTCGTCCCCCTCCTGCCGTTCCTCGGCGCCGCGGCCGGACTGCTGCTCGGCCGCACCGCGCCCGGGTTCGTCCGCCCGCTGGCCGTCCTGCCGCCGCTGGCCTCGCTCGTGCTGGCCGCGCTGGTCGCCGTGCGTCAGGGCGGCGAGGCGGCCATCGACGCCCACACGGAGCTGACGCCCACCGGCTCGGTCCCCGTCGAGCTGGCGCTGCACATCGACGGCTTCGCCGCGCTCGTCGCGATCCTGGTCGCGTTCGTCGCCGCCTGCGTGCAGATCTACTCGACGGGCTATCTCCGCGACGACCCGCGCTACCCCTCGTACGCCGCCCTCGTCTCCCTGTTCACCTCCGCGATGCTCCTGGTCGTCTACTCCGGCGACCTGATCGTGCTGCTGGTCGGCTGGGAAGTCATGGGCATCTGCTCCTACTTCCTGGTCGGCCACTACTGGGAGACCCCTCAGGCCCGTGCCGCCTCGCTGAAGGCCTTCCTGGTCACCAAGCTCGGCGACGTGCCGTTCCTGATCGGCCTGTTCGCACTTGCCACCGACGCCGGCTCCTTCCGCATCACCCGCGTCCTCGGCGCCGTCGCGAGCGGCAGCCTGCACCACCCGACCCTCGTCGCCCTGCTGCTCCTCGCGGGCGTCGCGGGCAAGTCGGCGCAGTTCCCGCTGCACACCTGGTTGCCGGACGCGATGGCGGGCCCGACGCCCGTCTCGGCGCTCATCCACGCCGCGACGATGGTCGCCGCCGGTGTCTACTTCATCGCCCGTCTCCTCCCGGTGTTCGAGGCCTCGCAGGCCGCGATGATCGTGCTGGCCGTCATGGCCGCCGTCACCATGACCGGCTCGGGTCTCGCCGCGCTCGCCCAGGACGACATCAAGCGCGTCCTCGCGTACTCGACGATCGGCCAGCTCGGCTACATGACCGGTGCCCTCGCCGTCGGCGACCGCGGTGCCGCCGTCTTCCACCTCCTGTCCCACGGCGCCTTCAAGGCGCTGCTGTTCCTCGCCGCCGGCGTGATCATCCACGCCGCCGGCACCAACTCGCTGGCCGCCATGTCCCGCATGCGCGGCCTGCGCGACCGCATCCCGGACGCCTACTGGACGATGACCGTGGCCCTGCTCGCGCTCGCCGCGATCCCGCCGTTCAGCGGTTTCTTCTCCAAGGAGTCGGTCCTCGGCGCCGCCGAGCACGTCGCCACCGGGGGCACCGGGCACGCGCCCGGCGCGGCCGGCTGGATCGTCCTCGTCGCCGGTCTGCTCACCGCCCTGCTGACCGCCGCCTACGCGACCCGGCTGTGGCTGCTGGCCTTCCGCGGCCGGGGCGCCGAGGCCCCCGACCACGGCCGCCAGCCGCTGACGATGACCGTGGTGCTCTGGGTGCTCGCCGTGCCGTCGCTGGCGTTCGGCGGGCTCGCCTACCGCTCGCTGCCCGGCTGGTTCGACGGCCGCGATCTGACCCCGACCCTGCTCACCTCCGTCCTCGGCACGGGCCTCGCCCTCGTCGGCGGGCTGCTCACCTACGGCGCCTGGCAGCGCACCACGCAGCTCACCGGCCGGGTCCCGCTGGGCGCGGTCGCCGCCCACCCGGAGGAGGACGCCGGGCTGGTCGAGGCCGAGGCCATCGCCAGCCACGAACCGGCCTACGGCGACATCGCCTACGCCCCCGACCCCGCGGACCCGGCGCGGCTGCTGCTCGGCCCGCTGCGCCGCCACGCGGCCGCAGGCTTCCGCCTGGACGCCGTGTACGCGGCGCTGTTCGTCCGCCCGGTGCAGGCCGGGGCGAGTCTCGTCCGGTTCCTCGACCGCGAGGTCGTCGAGACCTACGTAGGCGGCGCGGCCGCGCTGCCCCGGCTGCTCGGGGCCGCCGTACGGCGGGCGCAGACCGGCAATGTGCAGACCTATGTGAGCGCGCTGCTCGCCGGCACCGTCGTCCTGGCGGTCGCCGTCGTCCTCGTCGCCACGGGAGCGTGAGCAGGCGTGATCGATATCAACGAGTCCGTGATGCAGTTCCTTCTGGCGTTCCTTGTCGTCGGCCCGCTCCTCGGCGCCGTCGCCGCCCTCCTCCCGGCTCCGCCCGGACTGAAGGGGAAGTCACCCGAGCAGGCCGTGCTGCGCCACGGCGTCACCGTGACCGGTGTGATCCTCATCGCCGCGATCGTCCTCGCGCTCGGCTTCGACCACGACCACGCGTCGAAGATGCAGGCCACGACCGACATCAGCTGGATCCCCGCGCTCGACGTGCGGATCCACCTCGGCATCGACGGCATCTCCCTCCCCCTTGTCGTCCTGACCGCTCTGCTGACCTTCCTCTGCGCGCTGTACTCCTACTTCAACCCGCCCAAGGGCCCGTCCCCGAAGGCGTTCGTCGCGCTGCTGCTCCTGCTGGAGTCCGGCACCCTCGCGACCTTCGCCGTCCTCGATCTGCTGCTGTTCTTCCTCGCGTTCGAGATGGTGCTCATCCCGATGTACTTCCTCATCGCCCGCTGGGGCGGCGAGGGCCGGACCCGGGCCGCGTGGAAGTTCATCCTGTTCACGCTGCTCGGCTCCGTGGTCATGCTGCTCGGCCTGCTCCTGATCGGAATCAAGGCGGGCACATTCGACATGGTGGCACTCGCCACTGACAACGGCCGGTCGCTGACCGCATCCGTGCAGGTCATCGCCGTTCTGGCGATCGGGATCGGGCTCGCGGTGAAGTCGCCGATGTGGCCGCTGCACAGCTGGCTGCCCGACGCCCACACCGCCGCGCCGACCGTCGGCTCGGTACTGCTGGCCGGTGTCCTGCTGAAGATGGGTACGTACGGGTTCGTCCGGATCCTGCTGCCGGTCGCGCCGCACGGCTTCCACACCTTCGCGCCGTACCTCGCCGCGTTCGCGGTCGTCGGGATCATCTACGGATCCCTGGCCTGCCTGGCACTGGCCAAGCGGGGTGCGAAGGGCGACCTCAAGCGGCTGATCGCCTACTCGTCCGTCGGCCACATGGGCTTCGTCCTGCTCGGCATCGCCACCATGACCCCGACCGGCGTGAACGGCGCCCTGTTCGCCAACATCGCCCACGGCCTCATCACCGGCCTGCTCTTCTTCCTGGTCGGCGGGCTGAAGGACCGTACGGGCACGACCGACCTCGACGCCCTGGCCGAGGAGACCGGCGCCGCGCTGTACGGCAAGGCCCCGCGCCTCGGCGGTCTGCTCGCCTTCGGCGCCGTCGCCTCGCTCGGCCTGCCCGGACTCGCCGGGTTCTGGGGAGAGATGCTGGCCCTGTTCGGCGCGTTCAGGCCCGCCGCCGACCTCAGCCGGCCGGCGTTCCTCACCTTCATGGCGATCGGCGCGTTCGGCACCCTGCTGACGGCCGCGTACATGCTGATCGTGGTCCGCCGCGTCTGCATGGGCGGCGCGGAGACGGAGGTGCCGAAGCTCGCCGACGTCCACGGCTACGAGTTCGCCGCCTGGACCCCGCTCGTCGCCCTCACCGTCGTCGCCGGACTGTGGCCGAGGGCGCTGCTCGGCCTCACCGACCCGGCCGTGCACCAGCTCCTCGCAGGAGGCACCCCATGAGCGCCCAGCCCCTCGCCGAGTCGCTGGTCCAGTCCGTCGACTGGCTCGCCGTCGCCCCGCCGGTCATCGCCGCCGCGGTGGGACTCGTCGTCCTGGTCGCCGATCTGTTCCTGCCCGAGGCCCGTAAGGCCGTCCTCGGCTGGATCTCGGTCGCCGGACTGGCCGTGGCGGCGCTGATGCTGCTGCCCCTCCTGGACGGCGACCGCAGCACCTTCTGCCTGAACGGCGCCACGCGCGCGTGCAGCTACACCGCCGACCACTTCACGCTCGTCATCCAGTTCCTCGTCCTCGGCGGCGCCTTGCTCGCGGCACTGCTGTCGGTCACGAACCTCAAGGACGACCAGCGGCGCGTCCCGCCGGGCGAGTTCTGGTTCCTGCTGCTCTCCTCCGCGGCCGGCGCCGCCCTGCTGCCCGCCTCCCGCGACCTGGCCACCCTGATCGTCGCCCTGGAGGTCGCCTCCCTGCCCGCCTTCGCCCTCGTCGGCATCCGGCACGGCGACAAGCGGTCCTCCGAAGCCGCCCTGAAGTTCTTCCTGTCCTCGGTGACGGCCACTGCGGTCAGCCTGATGGGCATCAGCTTCGTCTACGCCTCCACGGGCACCCTCTACCTCACCCAGGTCGCCCAGCGTCTGCCGCACGTCGGCGGACAACTGCACACACTCGCCCAGACCGGTGTCGTCCTCACCCTGATCGGCTTCGCCTTCAAGACGGCCGCCGTACCGTTCCACTTCTGGGTGCCCGACACGTACGTCGGCGCGCCGCTGCCCGTCGCCGCCTACCTGTCGGTCGTCGGCAAGGCGGTCGGCTTCTCCGGCCTGATCCTCGTCACCGTCGTCGCGTTCCCGTCGTACGCCGACATCTGGGGCCCCGCGCTCGCTGTGCTGGCCGCCCTCACCATGACCGTCGGCAACGTCGGCGCCCTCCGCCAGCAGGCCACGCGCGCGTACAGCGCCGTACGGCTGCTCGCCTGGTCCTCCGTCGGCCAGGCCGGCTACCTGCTGGTGCCGATCGCCGCCGCCGGCTACGCAAAGGACCCGCAGAAGGCGATCGGCTCCACGGTGGCCTACGCGCTGATGTACGCCGCCGTGAACCTCGGCGCGTTCGCGGTGGCCGCCCTGGTGGGCCGTGGCCGCGCCCTGAACCGGATCAGCGACTACCGGGGCCTGTACGCCACCAACCCGCTCACCGCGCTTCTGCTGGCGTTCTTCCTGCTGTGCCTCGCCGGGCTCCCGCCAGGCATCATCGGGCTGTTCGCGAAGGTCACCGTGTTCTCGGCGGCCGTCGACGCGGGCCTCGGCTGGCTCGCCGTCGTCATGGCCGTCAACGTGGTGATCGCCCTCTTCTACTACCTGCAGTGGACGGCCCTGCTGTTCCGCGCCCCAGAAGGCGAACCCGCCCGGCACCGCGTCCCGGCCCCCCTCACGGCAGCCCTCGCCCTCACCGGCGTACTCGGCGTCGCCCTCTCCGGAGCACCCCAGCTGGTCCTGCGCTTCGCGGCCACCGGCCTCTTCTGAGGAGCCGCCGCCCGAGCGGCCCGTCTGTGCCCCCACGCGTGTGTGGAGCATCTGCACCGCCACGCGCGCGTGCGCACCCCGGGCTCCGCGCCCCGGCCGGTCACCACCTCACCCGTACGGCGGAGGCGCGGCACCGCCCGCACCAGGGAACTCGTGCCGCCCGCCTGGCGTTGAGCAATACAGGAGGATCCACTGGACCTGAGGGTTCCCTGCTGCACGACTTGGAGGGCGTACGGTGCACCGCCGGCACAATGGGCTCAGGACCGCAGTACTCCTTGGGGGACTGTCCGCACTCATCATCGTCATCGGCAGCTTCTTCGGCCGTGCCGGTCTGGTCATCGCGGTCCTGGTCGCCCTCGGCACGAACGCGTACGCGTACTGGAACAGCGACAAGCTGGCCCTTCGCGCGATGCGCGCCCGCCCGGTCAGCGAGTTCGAGGCCCCGGCGCTGTACCGGATGGTCCGCGAGCTGTCCACGCAGGCCCGTCAGCCCATGCCCCGGCTCTACATCTCCCCGACGGAGGCCCCCAACGCCTTCGCGACCGGCCGCAATCCGCGCAACGCGGCCGTGTGCTGCACCGAGGGCATCCTGCGCCTGCTGGACGAACGCGAACTGCGGGGCGTGATCGGACACGAGCTCAGTCACGTCTACAACCGGGACATCCTCATCTCCTCGGTGGCCGGCGCGCTCGCCTCGGTGATCATGTTCCTGGTGAACTTCGCCTGGCTGATCCCGGTCGGCCGCTCGGACGACGATGACGGCCCCGGCCTGCTCGGCATGCTCCTGATCATGATCCTGGGCCCGCTGGCCGCCTCGCTCATCCAGCTGGCCATCAGCCGCTCCCGCGAGTACGAGGCGGACGCCTCCGGCGCTCAGCTCACCGGTGACCCGCTGGCCCTCGCCAGTGCCCTGCGCAAGCTGGAGACCGGGACCCAGCAGCTCCCGCTGCCGCCCGAGCCGCGGATCGAGACCGCCAGCCATATGATGATCGCAAACCCGTTTCGCGCAGGTCAGGGACTGACCAAGATGTTTTCCACGCACCCGCCCATGGCGGACCGCATCGCCCGGCTGGAGAAGATGGCAGGTCGCTACCAGTGAAGACCATCCTGAACATCATCTGGCTCGTCCTGAGCGGCTTCTGGCTGTTCCTCGGCTATCTCCTCGCCGGCGTCCTGCTCTGCATCACCGTCATCGGAATCCCCTTCGGCATAGCCGCGTTCCGCATCGGCGTCTACGCCCTGTGGCCCTTCGGGTACACCACGGTTGAGCGCCGCGATGCGGGCGCCCCCTCCTGCCTGGGCAACGTCCTGTGGCTGGTCCTGGCCGGCTGGTGGCTGGCGCTCGCGCACATCGCCACCGGTATCGCGCTGTGCGTCACGATCATCGGCATCCCGTTCGGCATCGCCAACTTCAAGCTGATTCCGGTCTCCCTGCTGCCGCTGGGCCGTGAAATCGTCCCCACGGACCAGCCGTTCGCGGCCCGCTGAGCCGGTCTGCGCAGACCGGACGCCGGATGCGCGCGCGACGGCGGGCGCACTGACGGGGCGTCGCTCGCCGTGTCACTCGCCGCGCCGCCGCGCCCATCGCCGTACGCCATAGGCCGCCACGCCCACCGCGAGTACGGCCGCCCCCACAGCCACTGAAACGGCGGGCAGCGCGAACGCCAGCGTGGCGCAGCCCAGGAGGCCCACCACGGGCACCGCGCGAGCCTTCGGGGCGGGAGCCAGGGTCCAAGCGGACGCGTTGGCCACGGCGTAGTAGGCGAGCACGCCGAAGGAGGAGAAGCCGATCGCGCCGCGCACGTCCACCGTGGCGGCCAGTACGGCGACCACCGCACCCACGGCCAGTTCCGCCCGGTGCGGCACCCGGAAGCGCGGGTGCACGGCCGCCAGCGCCCCCGGCAGATGGCCGTCCCGGGCCATGGCGAGCGTCGTACGGGACACGCCCAGGATCAGCGCGAGCAGTGAGCCGAGCGCCGCCACCGCCGCGCCGGCCCGGACCACGGGCGCGAGCCCCGGAACGCCGGCCGCCCGCACCGCCTCGGCCAGCGGCGCCGCCGCGTGCCCGAGCCGGCCCGCGCCGAGGACCCCGAGCACCGCGACGGCCACGCACGCGTACACCACCAGCGCGATGCCCAGGGCCAGCGGGATCGCGCGCGGGATGGTGCGCGCCGGGTCCCGTACCTCCTCCCCGAGGGTGGCGATGCGCGCGTACCCGGCGAAGGCGAAGAACAGCAGTCCCGCCGCCTGGAGAACCCCGTCGGCGCCCGAGGGCAGCCCGACGTCCAGCCGCCCGGTATCGGCCCGCCCGGAGGCCAGGCACACGAGCACCACGGCCGTGAGAACGGCCAGTACCACCGCCACGATGACGCGCGTCAACCACGCCGACTTCTGGATCCCGCCGTAGTTCACGGCGGTCAGGGCCACCACGGCGGCGACCGCCACCGCATGGGCCTGCCCCGGCCACACGTACGTGCCCACGGTGAGTGCCATGGCCGCACAGGACGCCGCTTTCCCGACCACGAACGCCCAGCCCGCGAGGTATCCCCAGAAGGGGCCCAGCCGTTCCCGCCCGTAGACATACGTGCCGCCGGAAGCCGGATAACGGGCGGCGAGACGGGCCGAGGACATGGCGTTGCAGTAGGCCACCACGGCGGCGAGCGCCAGGCCGGGCAGCAGTCCCGGCCCGGCGGCGTGCGCGGCGGGCCCCAGGGCGGAGAAGACGCCGGCTCCGATCATCGAACCGAGGCCGACGACCACGGCGTCCCGCACCCCCAAGGTGCGGCGCAGCCCGGGGCCCGTAGATGTCATGCGCCGCACCCTACTGAGCACGGCAACCGCGGGGTGGCCCTGTGACGTCCTCTTCATCGACACGGAACGAACACGCGCGCGTGGAGAACGGTTCCGCACCGGACTCTCAGTAGCCGGACAGGGCGGACACAGCGCGGAAGGGCAGGTTCACGGCATGGGCATCATCGCTTGGATCATCCTGGGACTGCTGGCCGGAGCCATCGCCAAGGTCCTCCTGCCGGGCCGCGACCCCGGCGGCTTCATCGGTACGACCCTGATCGGCATCGCGGGTGCGTTCATCGGCGGCTGGATCTCCGCCCGCTGGCTGCACCACCCGATCACCAAGAGCTTCTTCGACGGCGCCACCTGGGCCGCGGCCGTCGGCGGCTCCCTGGTGCTGCTGATCGCCTACCGCATCCTGTTCGGCAACTCCCGGGACTGAGCGCGGCCCCGGCAGCACGGAAGGGTGGGCACCCCTCGGGGTGCCCACCCTTGACGGCTCTTACGGCCTCTTACCGGTAGTTCACGAACTGCAGCGCGAAGTCGAAGTCCTTGCCCTTCAGCAGCGCGATCACGGCCTGCAGATCGTCCCGGCTCTTGGAGGAGACGCGCAGCTCGTCGCCCTGGACCTGGGCCTTCACGCCCTTGGGGCCCTCGTCGCGGATGATCTTCGCCACCTTCTTCGCGTTCTCCTGGGAGATGCCCTCCTCGATCGACGCGAAGATCTTGTACTCCTTGCCGGACAGCTGGGGCTCGCCCGCGTCCAGCGCCTTCAGCGAGATGCCGCGCTTGATCAGCTTGGACTGGAAGACGTCGAGGACAGCCTTCACCCGGTCCTCGGAGTTCGCCTCCATGAGGATCTTGTCACCGGACCACGAGATCGAGGCGCCCACGCCCTTGAAGTCGTAGCGCTGCGAGATCTCCTTGGCGGCCTGGTTGAGGGCGTTGTCGACCTCCTGCCGCTCGACCTTCGAGACGATGTCGAAACTGGAGTCGGCCATGTCCTGTGGCTCCTTGTATCGGGTGCATATCGGGTGCGTGCCGGCGTGCGCGGCGGCGGCCGCCGGGCCCGGCGTGGCGCCGGGCCGCATCCGCACCAGCCTAGCCACCCCAGGAGCCGTGGGGTGGAGATCAACCGGGTGGCGAAGCACCCCTGTGTATCGGGTATTGTTTACGTCGTCGCCAGGGAGCGCCGCCGAAACGCGGTTCGATCTGGTGGTCAACCCGGCGGTGTGCCCGAGCGGCCAAAGGGAGCAGACTGTAAATCTGCCGGCTCAGCCTTCCCAGGTTCGAATCCTGGCGCCGCCACACGGAACGAGAGCCCCGTGATCTGTGAGAGCAGATCACGGGGCTCTCGCCGTTTCCGCGGAGTCCCTGCCTGGTCGACGGCTAGTCGATGTTCCTCTTCAGCTTTTCGACCAGGACGCTGTTGCCCTGGCTGTCGTAGATCGTCTGGGGGTGGAGGAGCGGCTCGACCAGGGGTAGCGGGCCTGGGAGGACGGAGACCGGGACCTGCTTGGTGCTGATCAGGTCGAGGGTGTCGGAGCCGGCCGCGTGTGCCGGTGCGGCGGCCATCAGCAGGGCGCTGGTCGCGGCGGCGGCGAGGATGCGGGGGGTGGTTTTCATGACCTGTACAACGACCGGATCGCTCCGGTGTCACCGGACGGGCCGCTCCGCTGGTCGCGCTCCCCGGAGTCTTCACTAGAATCGAACGTGTGAACGATGACCGTCCGCTGACGCGTCTCGACATGCTGCGTTTCGCCCGCCGCGTCGTCGAACATCAGGCCGCTAGGCAGCTTGCCCTGATGGACCGGTGGATCGCGGACGAAGAGCGCAGGGAGGCCGAACGGCAGCGCCGCCTCGCGACCGGGCAGGCCGCGCCGGAGTGGCTGATCGAGCGCGGTCTGAACGGCCGCAGCGCGGTGTACGTCCACGTCGGTGGCTGTGCGGGCGCCGGCGGGCGGACCAAGGGAGCCGACCGGGACCAGGCCGTACGCGCGCTCACCGAAGGAGGCGTCCCCGCGTGCCCGCTGTGCCGCCCCGACACCGTGCTGGGGATTCTGGAATGACCGGTCCGGGTGCGGGTCCGGGCGGTCCGGACGATGCTGGAGGCATGGCCGGGAAGCGACCCATCATCGTGCACCTGCCGTCTCCGACCGGCGGGCGCCGGGTCCGGGTGGACGGCGAGATCCTCGGCCTGGCACACAGCGTGCGGGACCTGGTGGAGTTCCTGCGCCGGGCGGGGCTGGAGATCGAGCCGGAGCAGGTGGCCGACTCGCCGCTGATCGACTGGCGCGGGGTGGGACCCGACCGCTGGGAAGCCGAGACCCGCACCTGACGCCGGTGTCATCTCCGCGTTCCTGTGGGCACACTGACGGCATGTCCTCCCTCCGCAGAACCTGTCCCGTGTGCCGCCGCGAGATCGCCGTCGTCGCCGGCCGCTTCGCGCGGCACGACCCGCCCGGGGCACGGCAGAGCGGCGAACTGGTCTCCTGCGCCGGATCGCGGCGGCAGGCGCAACCGGGGGCGCTTCAGCCGACGTTGGACGGGTACGCCGTACCGGACTTCCCCGGGCAGCTGCCTCTGTTCTGAGTGGTGGCGTGCGGTAATCGTTCAACGGCCCGTGGCCGGGCTCAGTTCCCCGCCACCGACTTCACCGCCACCGACACCGGTGTCGATCCGCTGATCAGCTCCAGCGTCAGGCCGGTTGTCGCCGGGGTGTCCACCAACTCCGCGAGGACGGCCGCCACGTCGTCCCGCGGGATCGCGCCGCGGCCGGTGTGCGCCTCCAGCCGGACCAGACCGGTGCCGGCGTCGTCCGTCAGTGAGCCGGGGCGCAGGATCGTCCAGTCCAGGGCCTCCTGGCGGGTGACGTACGCGTCCGCCTCGCCCTTGGCGCGCAGGTACGCGTCGAAGACGTCGTCGCCCTGGTGCGCGGGGTCCGCCCCCATCGAGGACACCACCAGGAAGCGGCGCACGCCCACGCGGACGGCCGCGTCCGCGAACAGCACCGCCGCGCCCCTGTCCACCGTCTGCTTGCGTTCCGTGCCGCTGCCCGGGCCCGCGCCCGCCGCGAAGACCGCCGCGTCGGCGCCCTGCAGATGCGCCGCGACCTCCTCGACCGAGGCGGACTCCAGGTCGAGCAGGACCGGTTCGGCACCGGCCGCCCGCAGATCGTCGCCCTGCTCGGCCTTGCGGATTATCCCCGCGACCTCGTCCCCGCGCGCGGAGAGCAGGCGCTCCAACCGCAGCGCAATCTGACCATGACCACCAGCGATGACAATGCGCATGATTCCGACCGTACGCCGGAAGGGGCGCATCTGCCGCACGAGTCAACCGGCGCGGCCGCAGCGCGCCGGGCTCACGCGCTCCAGCATGCGCCCCGCGCGCACGCCGAACCGCGCGCCCGCGCCAGGGAGTCGGCGCCCCCTGGGCGCGCTCCCGACCCGCGCGCCCCCGCCCGGTCTTCAGGACAGTTCGCCCCGCCCCTGCCGCGGCAGCCCGAGCTCCGCCGCGGCCACCGAGTTGCAGTACTCGCGCACCGCGCTCGTGCGCGCCACCACCCGGCCCCGGTGCACCACGATCCGGCTGTAGGCCAGGGACAGGGCGCCCGCCAGACGGTCGCCGCGCACGGCCAGGAGCTCGGCGGGGAAACCGGCCTCCACGCGGACCTCCGGCAGCCCCAGCACCGCGCGCGCCGAGGCGCTCACGGCGTCGTAGGCGTCCTGTGGGCGCAGACCGTGGGCGGAGGCGAGGAGGTAGGCCGCCTCCAAGGGGTCACCGCGGCCCACGGGGTTGGAGAGGTCGCGCAGGGCACCGCTGCCGGCTGCCACCCGCACCCCGGCCGCGCGCAGCAGCCGTACCGGAGCGACGCCCCGCCGGTCGGTGCCGCAGCAGCCGCCCTGGGGCAGGCACACGACCGTCACGCCGGCCGCGGCGAGTTGGTCGGCGGAGCGTGATGCGGCCTCGGCGGGCAGGCGCGCGAGCCCGGTGCACGGCCCGATCGTCACGCCGGGGCGCAGGCCTCCCGCCATGGCCGCGAGCCGGGACAGGCGCGCCGGGTCGGAGGCGTCCGTGTGCAGGTCCACCGGACAGCCGTGCTCGGAGGCCACCTCCAGGACCGCCTCCACATAGCCCGTGGGATCGGGGTCCAGGTCCGGACAGCCGCCCACCACGGAGGCGCCCATCTTGACCGCGTCGCGCAGCATCGCCAGCCCGTCGGCCCCGGCGACCCCGGTCAGCAGCCGTGGCACCGCCACCGCCGTCAGCTCAGCGAGCCCGTGCAGCGAGCGCCGCGCCTGCAGGACGGCGCCCAGTGCGCCGAGCCCCTGGACGTCGCCCACGCGTACGTGCGCGCGTGCCGCCGTCGCCCCGTGCCCGAGCTGCAGCAGAGCCGCCTCCGTGGCCCGGCGCTGGACGTCCTCGGGGGCGTACGACACCGGTCCGGGGCGCTCGGCGGACAGGGCGGTGTCGCTGTGCGCGTGCGGTTCGGCCGGGGCCGGGAGGAGCAGATATCCGTTCAGGTCCACGCGCGTGGCGCCCGTCCGGGCCGGACCGGGCGCCAGACTGCCGGCCGTGCCCACCGCCTCGATGCGTCCGCCGCCCAGCCGTACGTCCACGGTGCGGCCGTCGGTGAGCCGCGCCCCGCACAGCAGCAGGGCGGCCGTGTCGGACTGGCCGGAGGATCCCGAGGAGTTCGACGGTGGGTGCGGCTGCGGCTGGCTGTCGGGCATCGCGCTCCAGGATCGGGGCCGGGGGCTGGGGCGGGCCACGTGAGGCTTCGGGGCTCGCGCACCCCAAGATCACGCAGAGTGAGTCGAGCCTAGGGTGGCGAGCCGCGCAGGGCGCGCAGGAGCGCAATAGTCGTACCGGCGTGGTCCGCCCTTGGCGGTGCACGTGCCGCCCGTCCGCGTGGCCCCGGCCCGTCGCTCCGGCGAAGCCCACGCACGCGTGCCCCGCGCTTCCCCCGGAGGGCCCGTCCGGAAGGCCTGCCCCTGCGACCCATGAGGCCGCTGCGAGGGCGGGGACGGGGGTGGTCAGGGGCGGCCGGATACGGATTTGGGTGAACGGCGGCGGACCGTGTAATGTCTTCATCGCTCGCCCCAATAGCTCAGTCGGCAGAGCGTCTCCATGGTAAGGAGAAGGTCAACGGTTCGATTCCGTTTTGGGGCTCTGGTGTGAGAGGTTCCCGTCGAAAGGCGGGGCCCGATCGCATCGCAGCGGTGTAGCTCAGTCGGTAGAGCAAGCGGCTCATAATCGCTGTGTCACCGGTTCAAGTCCGGTCACCGCTACAGATAGTAGCCGATTGCGGGGTCGGTCCTTCGATCGGCTACTCTTTCTTGCGTTGAATCAGTCCACCCGTTCGTCTTAGGAGCACTCACGTGGCTGCCACCGACGTCCGCCCGAAGATCACGCTGGCCTGCGTGGAGTGCAAGGAGCGGAACTACATCACCAAGAAGAACCGGCGTAACAACCCGGACCGTCTTGAGATGAAGAAGCACTGCCCGCGTTGCAACGCGCACACCGCGCACCGCGAAACGCGATAAACAGGCTCGTACACGAGGCCGTCCCCTTCCGGGGGGACGGCCTCGCGTCGTTTCCGGCTAGTTTTGGGGCCACCACAGCAATCATCAGGAGGTGCCGGGCCATGGCGCTCGACCAGTCCTTCGTAGGACGGACCTACCCGCCCACCGCGCCCTACGAGGTGGGCCGGGAGAAGATCCGCGAGTTCGCCGAGGCGGTGGGCGAGACCAACCCGGTGTACACGGACCCCGAGGCCGCGAAGGCGTACGGACACCCCGATGTGATCGCCCCGCCGACCTTCGTGTTCTCCATCACCTTCCGGGCCGCCGGACAGGTCGTCGAGGACCCGCAGCTCGGGCTCGACTACAGCCGTGTGGTGCACGGTGACCAGAAGTTCGCCTACCGCCGCCCGGTCCGCGCCGGCGACCGGCTCACGGTGACCTCCACCATCGAGGGGATCAAGTCCCTCGCGGGCAACGACATCCTGGACATCCGCGGCGAGGTGCACGACGAGGCGGGCGAGCACGTCGTGACCGCCTGGACCAAGCTCGTGGCCCGCGCGGCCGGGGAGGCGTGAGGACCTGATGACGGCGAAGATCACGTACGCGGACGTCGAGGTCGGCACCGAGCTGCCGGCGCAGACCTTCTCCGTGACCCGTGCCACGCTCGTGCGCTACGCGGGCGCCTCCGGGGACTTCAACCCGATCCACTGGAACGAGAAGTTCGCCAGGGAGGTCGGCCTGCCGGACGTCATCGCGCACGGCATGTTCACCATGGCCGAGGCGATCCGCGTGGTCACGGACTGGACCGGGGACCCCGGCGCGGTCGTGGAGTACGGCGTCCGCTTCACCAAGCCCGTCGTCGTGCCAAACGACGACCACGGCGCTCTGATCGAGGTCAGCGGCAAGGTCGCGGCCAAGCTGGACGACAACACCGTGCGCGTGGACCTGACGGCGACCAGTGGCGGCCAGAAGGTGCTGGGCATGTCCCGGGCGGTCGTACGCCTGGCCTGACGGCTCCGCCCGACAGCAGTGCCGTAAGGGGCGCCCTCCCTGGCAGGGCGCCCCTTACCGTTCGCTGGCGGGCCCTTCGGCCGACCATGCCCGTCCGGCCGGGCGGAGCGGTCTCGTAGTCTTGGGCCCGTGCAGGTACTCCACGACGCCCCTCTTGCCCCGTTGACCACCTTCCGGCTGGGCGGTCCCGCGACGCGGCTGGTCACCGCGGTGACCGACGCCGACGTGATCGCCGCCGTCCGCGAGGCCGACGACAGCGGGACGCCGTTGCTGGTCATCGGCGGCGGATCGAACCTGGTCATCGGCGACAAGGGCTTCGACGGCACCGCCCTGCGCATCGCCACGCGGGGTGTCGAACTGCGCGGTACGACCCTGGAGCTGGCGGCCGGCGAGGTGTGGACGGACGCCGTCGCCCGCACGGTCGAGGCCGGACTCGCCGGTATCGAGTGCCTGGCCGGCATCCCGGGGTCCGCGGGCGCCACGCCGATCCAGAACGTGGGCGCCTACGGTCAGGAGGTCTCCTCCACCATCACCGAGGTCATCGCCTACGACCGGCGCGCCGGCGAGACCGTCACGCTGACGAACGAGGAGTGCGCCTTCTCGTACCGGCACAGCCGCTTCAAGGCCGACCCCGAGCGCTATGTGGTGCTGCGTGTCCGCTTCGAGCTGGAGGACGCGGCCGGGCTGTCCGCGCCCGTGAAGTACGCCGAGGCGGCGCGCGCGCTCGGCGTCGGGCCCGGCGACCGGGTGCCGCTGGCCGACGCCCGCGCGACCGTGCTGAAGCTGCGTGCCGGGAAAGGCATGGTCCTCGACCCCGAGGACCACGACACCTGGTCCGCGGGGTCCTTCTTCACCAACCCGATCCTCACCGACGAGCAGTTCGCCGCGTTCCACGCGCGCGTGCGCGAGCGGCTCGGGGACGGTGCCGAGCCGCCCGCCTACCCGGCGGGGGAGGGCCGTACGAAGACCTCCGCGGCCTGGCTGATCGACAAGGCGGGCTTCACCAAGGGCTACGGCAACGGCCCGGCCCGTATCTCCACCAAGCACACCCTCGCCCTCACCAACCGGGGCGAGGCGACCACCGAGGACCTGCTGGCGCTGGCCCGTGAGGTGGTGGCGGGCGTCCGCGCGGCCTTCGGGGTCACGCTCGTCAACGAACCGGTGACCGTCGGCGTCAGCCTGTAGGACAGGCTGGGGCGCGCAGGCGCTCAGTACGCCACCCCCACCCCCTGCCTCACCGTTCCCCGGTCGTCGATCATCGCCAGCATCGCGTGCGCGACGTCCGCGCGTGCGATGAAGCGGCCCTTGGGCGGGAAGCCGCCGACGGCGGTGCGGTACCGGCCGGTGAGCGGCTTGTCCTGCAGGCGCGGCGGTCGTACGGACGTCCAGTCGGTGCCGCTTCGGGCCAGTTCGGCCTCCATCTCGCGCAGGTCGGCGTAGATGTCCTTGAGGATCGCCGACACCAGGCCGCGCGCGGCGCGGTCGAACGGGCCGTCGTCCGCGGGGGCCGGGCCGACGGGGCCGGCGCTGACCACGAGCAGCCGTCGTACGTCCTCCGCCGCCATGGCGCGCAGCACCGTACGGGTCAGCCGGGCGGCGACCCCGGCGTCCTTGCGGCTGCGCGCGCCCAGGCCGGAGAGGACCGCGTCACGGCCGCTGACGGCGGCCCGCAGCTCCTCGGGGTCGGTCAGGTCGGCGCGGACCACCTCCAGCGCGTCCCCTCTGACGTCCAGCCGGGCCGGATCGCGGACCACCGCGGTCACCCGGTGGCCCGAGCCGAGCGCCTGGCGCACGATCTCCCGGCCGATGCCGCCGGTGGCGCCGAAAACGGTGAGGTTCATGAGTGTCCCCGTACTCGGGATGGGTGGGTGAGCATTCACTCACCCCTGCTCGTTCTAGAGTGAGCAAGTACTCACCTGGTCGTCAAGCCCGATTGGACCCCCATGCAGCCGAAGCCGGCGCGTGTCCGCATCCTCGACGCCGCCCACGAGCTCATGCTCACCGTCGGACTCGCCCGTGCCACCACCAAGCAGATCGCCCGCGCGGCCGGCTGCTCCGAAGCGGCCCTCTACAAGTACTTCGACAGCAAGGAGGAGCTGTTCGTCCGGGTGCTCGCCGAGCGGCTACCCCGGCTCACCCCACTGCTGGACAGCCTCGCCGCCGAACCGGGACAGGGCACCCTGGAAGACAACCTCACCGAGATCGCCCGTCAGGCCACCCTCTTCTACGAGCAGAGCTTCCCGATCGCCGCCTCCCTGTACGCCGAGACCCAGCTCAAGGAGCGCCACGACGACGCGCTGCGCAAGCTCGGCTCCGGCCCGCACAAGCCCATCGAGGACCTGGACGCCTACCTCCGCGCCGAACAGGCCGCCGGCCGCGTCCGCGCCGACGCCGACACCTTCGCGGCCGCCTCGCTGCTGCTGGGCGCCTGTGCGCAACGCGCGTTCGCCTACGACGCGACGGAGACGGGGCAGCGGCCGCCGGTCGACGACTTCGCCGCACGGCTCGCGAAGACGCTGCTGCGCGGGGTCTCCGACGCGCCGGCCTCCGCCTGAGCATCACGCTGAGAGCAGGCCGAACGCCGACGGGAGCCGCCGCCGGGGTGTGCGCCGGCTTCAGGCGGCCGGGCGGGTCAGCCAGTCGTCGACGCCGGCCAGCAGCCGCGCCTTGACGTCCTCGGGGGCGGCCGAGCCCCGCACCGACTGGCGCGCCAGTTCCGCGACTTCGGCGTCCGAGAAGCCGTGCGCGTGGCGGGCGATCTCGTACTGGGCGGCCAGCCGGGAGCCGAACAGCAGCGGGTCGTCGGCGCCGAGGGCCAGCGGGACACCGGCCTCGAAGAGCGTCCGCAGCGGCACGTGCTCGGGCTTCTCGTAGACACCGAGCGCCACGTTCGACGCCGGGCACACCTCGCAGGTCACGCCCCGGTCGGCGAGCCGCTTCAGCAGCCGTGGGTCCTCCGCCGCGCGCACGCCGTGCCCGATCCGCGAGGCGTGCAGGTCGTCCAGGCAGTCGCGCACCGAGGCGGGGCCGGCCAGCTCGCCGCCGTGCGGCGCCGACAGCAGACCGCCCTCACGCGCGATGTGGAAGGCCCGGTCGAAGTCCCGCGCCATGCCCCGCCGCTCGTCGTTGGAGAGCCCGAAACCGACCACGCCCCGGTCCGCGTACCGCACCGCGAGGCGGGCCAGCGTACGGGCGTCCAGCGGGTGCTTCATCCGGTTCGCGGCCACCAGGACCCGCATGCCGAGCCCGGTCTCCCGGGACGCCGTGTCCACCGCGTCCAGGATGATCTCCAGCGCCGGGATCAGGCCGCCCAGCCGGGGCGCGTACGACGTCGGGTCCACCTGGATCTCCAGCCAGCCCGAGCCGTCCTTCAGGTCCTCCTCGGCGGCCTCCCGGACCAGGCGCTGGATGTCCTCCGGCTCACGCAGGCAGGAGCGCGCCGCGTCGTACAGCCGCTGGAAGCGGAACCAGCCGCGCTCGTCGGTGGCCCGCAGCTTCGGCGGTTCGCCGCTGGTCAGCGCTTCCGTCAGGGTCTCGGGCAGACGTACGCCGTGTTTGTCGGCCAGTTCCAGGACGGTTCCCGGCCGCATCGAACCGGTGAAGTGCAGGTGCAGATGGGCCTTCGGCAGCTCAGAGAGGTCACGTACACGCTCCATCCCAGGATCCTGCCGTACGCACCCGTCACACCGGTAGCCGTTTCCCCGTACGTGGTCTTGCTCGCACAAAGGAACAGGGGCACCTCCGAAGCCCGGAAGCGCCCCTGTCCGAAAACGGACCACTCAGTCCCTGGCCTCCGCCAGCAGCTTCTGCATCCGGCTCACGCCCTCGACGAGGTCCTCGTCCCCGAGCGCGTACGACAGCCGCAGATAGCCCGGCGTGCCGAAGGCCTCGCCCGGGACGACCGCGACCTCGGCCTCCTCAAGGATCAGCGCGGCCAGCTCCACGGTGTCCTGCGGGCGCTTGCCGCGGATCTCCTTGCCGAGCAGGGCCTTGACCGACGGGTAGGCGTAGAAGGCGCCCTCGGGCTCCGGGCAGACCACGCCGTCGATCTCGTTGAGCATCCGCACGACCGTCTTGCGGCGGCGGTCGAAGGCCTCGCGCATCGCCGCCACGGCGTCCAGGCCGCCGGAGACGGCGGCGAGGGCGGCCACCTGGGCCACGTTGGAGACGTTCGAGGTGGCGTGCGACTGGAGGTTCGTCGCGGCCTTGACGACGTCCTTCGGGCCGATGACCCAGCCCACGCGCCAGCCGGTCATGGCGTACGTCTTCGCCACGCCGTTGACCACGATGCACTTGTCGCGCAGCTCGGGCAGCAGCGCCGGCAGGGACACGGCGGTGGCGTCGCCGTACACCAGGTGCTCGTAGATCTCGTCGGTGAGCACCCACAGGCCGTGCTCCGCGGCCCAGCGGCCGATCGCCTCGGTCTCGGCCTCGGAGTACACCGCGCCGGTCGGGTTGGACGGGGAGACGAAGAGCACGACCTTCGTCTTCTCGGTGCGCGCCGCCTCCAGCTGCTCCACGCTGACCCGGTAGCCGGTGGTCTCGTCGGCCACGACCTCCACCGGGACACCGCCCGCGAGGCGGATCGACTCCGGGTACGTCGTCCAGTACGGCGCCGGGACGATGACCTCGTCGCCCGGGTCGAGGATCGCGGCGAAGGCCTCGTAGATGGCCTGCTTGCCGCCGTTGGTGACGAGGATCTGCGAGACGTCGGGCTCCCAGCCGGAGTCGCGCAGCGTCTTCGCGGCGATCGCGGCCTTCAGCTCGGGCAGGCCGCCGGCCGGGGTGTAGCGGTGGTACTTGGGGTTCTTGCAGGCCTCGACGGCCGCCTCGACGATGTAGTCCGGGGTCGGGAAGTCGGGCTCACCGGCGCCGAAGCCGATCACCGGACGCCCGGCGGCCTTCAGGGCCTTGGCCTTGGCGTCCACGGCGAGGGTGGCGGACTCGGAGATCGCGCCGACTCGGGCGGAGACCCGGCGCTCGGTGGGTGGGGTTGCAGCGCTCATGGAGCCCATCGTTCCAGACCGGAAATCCCCCCGGCATGCGGGTTTCACAGACTGAACAACAAGGGGTCGAGGCGTGAACACGGGTCCGAATCCGGTCCCCGGCCAGGACGATCTCTGGTCAAGTGGCTCCGGACGGGCGCTTTCTGTTCGACGCCGGGCCGTGGACCACGTACACTCTCACCTCGTTGGCCTTCAGCAGCCGCCGCCGCAACCGGTGCACACCGCGCACCCGGCCGGATGCGGTACGTTGGGGGACACACAAAGGGTCGTAGCTCAATTGGTAGAGCACCGGTCTCCAAAACCGGCGGTTGGGGGTTCAAGTCCCTCCGGCCCTGCTACACACACCGCCAGGATGTGTGCGCATGTACGTACAGCAGCAATGCACCGCCGTGCGGCTCAGAAACCGGGCGCGGCACGGCCACGACCCGGGACCAGGTGAGGACGAATGACGGACGCCGTGGGCTCCATCGACACGCCTGACGCCCAGGACGAGCTGCCGGAGTCCAAGAAGAAGGGCCGCAAGGGCGGCAAGCGCGCCAAGAAGGGCCCGCTGAAGCGCCTGGCCACCTTCTACCGCCAGATCATCGCGGAGCTCCGCAAGGTCGTCTGGCCGACGCGCAACCAGCTGACGTCGTACACCACCGTGGTGATCTTCTTTGTCGCCATCATGATCGCGCTGGTGACCGTGATTGACTATGGGCTCAACCACGCGGCCAAGTACGTCTTCGGCTGAGCCAAGAGCGAAGGGCGCCGTGGTACCGGCGCCCGTTTTCGCATGTTCCACCCCTATGTATCCAGGAAGAAGCAGCCACCGTGTCTGACCCGAACCTGAACGACGACGCCATCGAGTCGCGCGCGACCGCTGCCGAGATGGTGGACGACGAGCTCGACATCGTCGAGGGCGCGGACGAGCAGGACGAGTTCGAGGCTGCCGAGGCCGAGGCGGGGGAGCCGGCCGAAGAGGCCGCCCTGAACGTCGAGGACGACGAGGCCGAAGAGGACGAGGAAGCCGGCGAGGAGGCCGCCGCCGAGGCTGCCGAGGAGGAGCCGGCCGCGCCCGTCGACCCCGTCCAGGCCCTGCGCGACGAACTGCGCACCCTGCCCGGCGAGTGGTACGTCATCCACACCTACGCCGGCTACGAGAACCGCGTGAAGACCAACCTGGAGCAGCGCGCCGTCTCGCTGAACGTCGAGGACTACATCTTCCAGGCCGAGGTGCCGCAGGAAGAGGTCGTCCAGATCAAGAACGGCGACCGCAAGACGATCAAGCAGAACAAGCTGCCGGGTTATGTCCTGGTCCGCATGGACCTGACCAACGAGTCCTGGGGCGTCGTCCGCAACACCCCGGGCGTCACCGGCTTCGTCGGCAACGCCTACGACCCGTACCCGCTGACCCTGGACGAGATCGTCAAGATGCTCGCCCCGGAGGCCGAGGAGAAGGCCGCCCGCGAGGCCGCCGAGGCCGAGGGCAAGCCGGCTCCGCAGCGCAAGGTCGAGGTCCAGGTGCTGGACTTCGAGGTCGGCGACTCGGTCACCGTCACCGACGGCCCGTTCGCCACGCTGCAGGCGACCATCAACGAGATCAACCCCGACTCGAAGAAGGTCAAGGGCCTGGTGGAGATCTTCGGCCGCGAGACGCCGGTCGAGCTGTCCTTCGACCAGATCCAGAAGAACTGACGCCTTCGGCGATCAAGCCCACGAGCAGGTCAGGCAGGCTTTCCGGAGCGTGCCTGACCTGCTCGGTTTTTAGCCGCGCATCTATACCCGTTATCGTTGTGCGGTATGCCTGTGTCAGGGTCGCGATCCTCGCGCGGGCATGGACCCGAATGAAAGGACCCGGAGAGCTATGCCTCCCAAGAAGAAGAAGGTCACGGGGCTCATCAAGCTCCAGATCAACGCCGGTGCGGCGAACCCGGCCCCGCCGGTCGGCCCCGCGCTCGGTCAGCACGGCGTCAACATCATGGAGTTCTGCAAGGCCTACAACGCGGCGACCGAGTCGCAGCGTGGTTGGGTCATCCCGGTGGAGATCACGGTCTACGAGGACCGCTCCTTCACCTTCGTGACCAAGACTCCGCCGGCCGCGAAGATGATCCTCAAGGCCGCTGGCGTCGAGAAGGGCTCCGGCGAGCCGCACAAGACCAAGGTCGCCAAGATCACTGAGGCGCAGGTCCGCGAGATCGCCCAGACCAAGATGCCCGACCTCAACGCCAACGACCTGGACGCCGCGTCGAAGATCATCGCCGGCACCGCCCGTTCCATGGGCATCACGGTCGAGGGCTGACCTCAAACCTCGTAGCAGTCATGCGGCCGTAGCCGGTCGCACGTGGCAGGGCCTGCTCGGCCCAGGGACCACGACTCCTTTCAGAACACACAGGAGCAAGTTGTGAGCAAGCGCAGCAAGGCTCTCCGCGCTGCGGACGCCAAGGTCGACCGGGAGAAGCTGTACGCCCCGCTCGAGGCCGTCCGTCTCGCCAAGGAGACCTCCACGACCAAGTTCGACGCCACCGTCGAGGTCGCCTTCCGTCTGGGTGTCGACCCGCGCAAGGCCGACCAGATGGTCCGTGGCACCGTGAACCTTCCGCACGGCACCGGTAAGACCGCCCGGGTCCTGGTCTTCGCGACCGGCGACCGTGCCGAGGCCGCGCGTGCCGCGGGCGCCGACATCGTCGGTGCCGACGAGCTGATCGACGAGGTCTCGAAGGGCCGCCTGGACTTCGACGCCGTCGTCGCCACCCCGGACCTCATGGGCAAGGTCGGCCGCCTCGGCCGCGTCCTCGGCCCGCGTGGTCTGATGCCGAACCCGAAGACCGGCACCGTCACCCCCGACGTCGCCAAGGCCGTCACCGACATCAAGGGCGGCAAGATCGAGTTCCGCGTCGACAAGCACTCGAACCTGCACTTCATCATCGGCAAGGCGTCCTTCGACGACGCCAAGCTGGTGGAGAACTACGGCGCCGCGCTGGAGGAGATCCTCCGTCTGAAGCCGTCCGCCGCCAAGGGCCGCTACCTCAAGAAGGCCGCCATCACCACCACGATGGGCCCCGGCATCCCGGTCGACCCGAACCGCACCCGCAACCTCCTCGTCGAGGAGGACCCGGCCGCCGTCTGAGCCCTCCGCTCAGCCCGGTAGCCGCGTCAGGTACGCGTGAGCAAGGACGGGCCCTGCAACCTTCCAGGTGCGGGGCCCGTCCTTTCTTCGTACGTGCCTGCTGTGCGGGGGCTCTGGGACGACTGTCAGTGGCCTGGGCTACGGTGCAGGCACTCGACTTGCATGGGGGTAGGACAAGATGAAGAGCACGACGGCGCGCCGGGCGACCCTTTCCGTGGCGGTGGCGGCCGCGCTGACCGGGGTGGCCGCCTGCGGCTCCGCGGACGCCGGGAAGGGCGGCAGGGCGGCCGACGGCGGCGCGATCCACCTCAGCCCCATCGCGGCCGTTCTGCGCACCGCCGAGCAGTCCACCGACAAGGCGGACTCGGCCAAGGTGCACTCCACCATGTCCCTGGGCAACCTGCTGTCGGCGACCGGGGACGGCGCCCTCGCCTGGGGCCACGGCATCAAGGGCAACCTCAACCTGACGTACACCGGCGGGCAGATGGCCCAGATGATGCGCAAGGCGGGTACGTCCTCGATGCAGGCCCGCTATCTGCCGGACGCCTACTACGTGAAGATGAGCGAGGAGTTCGCCCGGCGGACGGGCGGCAAGCACTGGATCAGGTACGCGTACGACGACCTCGCCAAGTTCGCCGGCGCGTCCGGCTCGTACCTGAAGGACCAGGCCCAGACCTCGTCGCCGAACCAGGCCGTGAAGATGCTGCTGGCCTCCGGTGACGTGAAGAAGGTCGGCGAGGAGACGGTCTCCGGCGTCCACACCAGGCACTACGCGGGCACGGTGAACGTCGCCGCCCTCGCCGGCAGGAGCAGCAACCTCAGCGCGGACCAGCTGTCGGCGCTGAAGAAGCAGCTCGACCAGGCGGGCATCACCACCGACGCCATCGACATCTGGATCAACGACCAGAACCTGCTGGTGAAGAAGACCGAGAAGGCGGACACCGGCAAGGGCACCCTGATCAGCACCGCCTCCTACAGCGACTACGGCGTGCCGGTCTCCGCCGAGGCGCCGTCGGCCAGTGACACCAAGGACTTCAAGGACCTGATGAAGTCCCTCCGGACCCACGGGACGGGAAACACGTCGAGCGGTTCCGCCACCGGCACCCCCTCCTGAAGCACCGGCACCCACTCCTCGGTCCGGCACGGCCGGCTGTACGGCCCCGGGTCGGCACGGCCGGCTGTAGGGCGGCCGGCCGCGTCCGGCGAGAACACCGTCCCCGGACTCCGGGGCCCCCAGAACCAACCTGAGGCGCCTGCCGTGGCCGGCCCGGACACGACCGCTGGACCTCGTGCGGCGGTCGCCGCTGAAGCCTCATCCCGCCGTCTGAGGCCTCGTGCCGCCGTCGGCCCGCTGAGGGGTCTCGGATGGGGCTCGGCGGGGGCGGTTACGGGGCGATTTGCTCGACGGCGCCCCGGTCCCGTACTCTCTTGCAGAAGCCAAAGACCGCTGGTCGTTGCCGTGCGCTCGAACGAGGGCGCGGTGGCCGAAGGATCCGCTGAAAAGTGGGCGACCCGCGCAGGTGTCAGTGGAAGAACTCCCGGAGTGCGCGCGCCGAGCGCGTGTGCGGCCGGTCGAGTCCGCCCCGTGCGCCTGCGCCGGGGCGTTTCGTTTTCCCCAGTCCTCCTTCGGGTCCGCGCGGTCCGAATCACCCGGAAGGAGGCCGAGGCTCTATGGCGAGGCCCGACAAGGCTGCCGCGGTTGCGGAGCTGACGGACAAGTTCCGCAGCTCCAACGCCGCCGTGCTGACCGAGTACCGCGGTCTCACCGTGGCGCAGCTCAAGACGCTGCGCCGGTCGCTCGGTGAGAACGCCCAGTACGCCGTGGTGAAGAACACGCTGACCAAGATTGCGGCCAACGAGGCCGGGATCACGCTGGACGACCAGCTCTTCGCTGGTCCGACGGCCGTCGCCTTCGTCACCGGTGACCCGGTGGAGTCGGCGAAGGGTCTGCGTGACTTCGCCAAGGAAAACCCGAATCTCGTCATCAAGGGCGGTGTCCTTGACGGCAAGGCGCTGTCCGCCGACGAGATCAAGAAGCTTGCGGACCTCGAGTCCCGCGAGGTTCTGCTCAGCAAGCTGGCCGGTGCCTTCAAGGCGAAGCAGTCCCAGGCTGCCTCCGTCTTCCAGGCGCTGCCGTCGAAGCTCGTCCGCACCGTGGACGCGCTGCGCGCCAAGCAGGCCGAGCAGGGCGGTGCCGAGTAATTCGGCTCGCTTTCTGACCCGCACCACAGGCGTGGGTCGCAGCGGGCCGACGTACGCCCGCCTTATCCAGTACATCCGGCACCTGCCGATTTGAGTGGAAGGACCGCCATCATGGCGAAGCTCACCCAGGACGAGCTGCTTGCCCAGTTCGAGGAGATGACCCTCATCGAGCTCTCCGAGTTCGTGAAGGCCTTCGAGGAGAAGTTCGACGTCACCGCCGCCGCTGCCGCGCCGGTCGTCGTCGCCGGTGGTGCCGCTGGTGGCGCCGCCGCCGAGGCCGAGGAGGAGAAGGACGAGTTCGACGTCATCCTCACCGGCGCCGGCGACAAGAAGATCCAGGTCATCAAGGTCGTGCGTGAGCTGACCTCCCTGGGTCTGAAGGAGGCCAAGGACCTCGTCGACGGCACCCCGAAGCCGGTCCTCGAGAAGGTCAACAAGGAAGCCGCCGACAAGGCCGCCGAGGCCCTCAAGGGCGCCGGCGCCTCCGTCGAGGTCAAGTAAGACCTCTCGGGTCCCCAGGACTCGAACGCGCGCCGAGCGCGGCCCCGTGGCACCCTGAAAAGTGCCCCGCAGGGCTGTAACGCGAACGCACCGAAGAGCGATCATCCATCCGGGTGGTCGCTCTTCGGCGTACCGGGAGGAGCGACCTGGGTTGCCTTGCACTCGCGACGGCGAGGGGTATGGTGATCTTCGTCGTGTCTCCGGCCAGTCTCGTTTGGACTGAGGGGCCTTGACGAACCGCACGCAGCGCGCAATTCTCAGGACGCGTCGTCACAAGGATCCGAATCCGAGGCATGGATCGACGACGAAGAGGGCAGTATCAACGTGCGTTGAGGGCAGGCATGCCGAGGGCGTTGACAAGAGCGGTGAGCACAGCGAGGGTCTCGACAAACCCGCACTGGACATCAGTGTGCCAAGTGGCTACACTGACCCTTTGCGCTGCCTGTTAGCTGTCCCCTGCCCGTCACCAGGGGTCTGCCCTCACCCGAGCATCGATGACAAAAGCTCCCTTGACCTGGGGTTTCTGTCTCTGTGTACGGGGGAGGGGCCGGTACGCGCGTAGTGAGTCCGAGCCCTCGGAAGGACCCCCTCTTGGCCGCCTCGCGCAATGCCTCGACCGCGAATACGAACAACGGCGCCAGCACCGCCCCGCTGCGCATCTCCTTTGCAAAGATCAAGGAGCCTCTTGAGGTTCCGAACCTGCTCGCGCTGCAGACCGAGAGCTTCGACTGGCTGCTCGGCAACACCGCCTGGCAGAGTCGGGTCGAGGAGGCTCTGGAGAACGGTCAGGACGTCCCCACCAAGTCCGGTCTGGAGGAGATCTTCGAGGAGATCTCCCCGATCGAGGACTTCTCCGGGTCGATGTCCCTGACGTTCCGGGACCACCGCTTCGAGCCGCCGAAGAACTCCATCGACGAGTGCAAGGAGCGCGACTTCACGTACGCCGCCCCGCTCTTCGTCACCGCCGAGTTCACCAACAACGAGACCGGTGAGATCAAGTCCCAGACGGTCTTCATGGGCGACTTCCCGCTCATGACGAACAAGGGCACCTTCGTCATCAACGGCACCGAGCGTGTCGTTGTGTCTCAGCTGGTCCGTTCCCCCGGTGTCTACTTCGACTCCAGCATCGACAAGACGTCCGACAAGGACATCTTCTCCGCCAAGATCATCCCGTCCCGGGGTGCCTGGCTGGAGATGGAGATCGACAAGCGCGACATGGTCGGTGTCCGCATCGACCGCAAGCGCAAGCAGTCGGTGACCGTGCTGCTCAAGGCGCTCGGCTGGACGACCGAGCAGATCCTTGAGGAGTTCGGCGAGTACGAGTCCATGCGCGCCACCCTGGAGAAGGACCACACCCAGGGCCAGGACGACGCGCTGCTCGACATCTACCGCAAGCTGCGTCCGGGCGAGCCCCCCACGCGTGAGGCCGCGCAGACGCTGCTGGAGAACCTCTACTTCAACCCCAAGCGCTACGACCTCGCCAAGGTCGGCCGCTACAAGGTGAACAAGAAGCTCGGTGCGGACGAGCCGCTGGACGCCGGTGTGCTCACCACCGACGACATCATCGCCACCATCAAGTACCTGGTGAAGCTGCACGCCGGCGAGACCGAGACGATCGGCGAGTCCGGCCGCTCGATCATGGTCGAGACCGACGACATCGACCACTTCGGCAACCGTCGTATCCGCAGCGTCGGCGAGCTGATCCAGAACCAGGTCCGTACGGGTCTCGCCCGTATGGAGCGTGTCGTGCGCGAGCGCATGACCACGCAGGACGTCGAGGCGATCACGCCGCAGACCCTGATCAACATCCGGCCGGTCGTCGCCTCCATCAAGGAGTTCTTCGGCACCAGCCAGCTGTCCCAGTTCATGGACCAGAACAACCCGCTGTCGGGGCTGACGCACAAGCGTCGTCTGAACGCCCTCGGCCCGGGTGGTCTCTCCCGTGAGCGGGCCGGCTTCGAGGTCCGTGACGTGCACCCCTCGCACTACGGCCGCATGTGCCCGATCGAGACGCCGGAAGGACCGAACATCGGTCTGATCGGCTCGCTCGCCTCCTACGGCCGGGTCAACGCGTTCGGTTTCATCGAGACGCCGTACCGCAAGGTCGTCGACGGCCAGGTCACCGACGAGGTCGACTACCTGACCGCCGACGAGGAGGACCGCTTCGTCATCGCGCAGGCCAACGCCCCGCTGAACGACGAGATGCGGTTCGCCGAGGCCCGCGTGCTGGTCCGCCGCCGTGGCGGCGAGGTCGACTACGTCGGCCCCGAGGACGTGGACTACATGGACGTCTCGCCGCGCCAGATGGTGTCGGTCGCGACCGCCATGATCCCCTTCCTTGAGCACGACGACGCCAACCGTGCCCTCATGGGCGCGAACATGATGCGTCAGGCCGTGCCGCTGATTAAGTCCGAGGCGCCGCTCGTCGGCACCGGCATGGAGTACCGCTCCGCGGTCGACGCCGGCGACGTGGTCAAGGCCGAGAAGGACGGTGTGGTCCAGGAGGTCTCCGCGGACTACATCACCACCGCGAACGACGACGGCACGTACATCACGTACCGCCTGGCCAAGTTCTCCCGGTCCAACCAGGGCACCTCGGTCAACCAGAAGGTCATCGTCAACGAGGGCGACCGCGTCATCACCGGCCAGGTGCTGGCCGACGGCCCGGCCACCCAGAACGGCGAGATGGCCCTCGGCAAGAACCTGCTCGTGGCGTTCATGCCGTGGGAGGGTCACAACTACGAGGACGCGATCATCCTGTCGCAGCGCCTCGTGCAGGACGACGTCCTCTCCTCGATCCACATCGAGGAGCACGAGGTCGACGCCCGTGACACCAAGCTCGGCCCCGAGGAGATCACCCGGGACATCCCGAACGTCTCCGAGGAGGTCCTCGCCGACCTCGACGAGCGCGGCATCATCCGCATCGGTGCCGAGGTCATCGCCGGTGACATCCTCGTCGGCAAGGTCACCCCGAAGGGTGAGACGGAGCTGACCCCGGAGGAGCGCCTGCTGCGCGCGATCTTCGGTGAGAAGGCCCGTGAGGTCCGTGACACCTCGCTGAAGGTGCCGCACGGCGAGACCGGCAAGGTCATCGGTGTGCGCGTCTTCGACCGCGAGGAGGGCGACGAGCTGCCGCCGGGCGTGAACCAGCTGGTCCGCGTCTACGTCGCGCAGAAGCGCAAGATCACCGACGGTGACAAGCTCGCCGGCCGTCACGGCAACAAGGGTGTCATCTCGAAGATCCTGCCGATCGAGGACATGCCGTTCCTTGAGGACGGAACTCCGGTCGACATCATCCTCAACCCGCTGGGTGTGCCGTCCCGAATGAACCCGGGACAGGTCCTGGAGATCCACCTCGGCTGGCTCGCCAGCCGCGGCTGGGACGTCTCCGGCCTCGCGGACGAGTGGGCCCAGCGCCTGCAGGCCATCGGCGCCGACCAGGTCGCCCCGCGCACCAACGTCGCGACCCCGGTCTTCGACGGTGCCCGCGAGGACGAGCTGGCGGGTCTGCTGCAGCACACCATCCCGAACCGCGACGGCGAGCGCATGGTGCTCCCGTCCGGCAAGGCGCGGCTGTTCGACGGCCGTAGCGGTGAGCCGTTCCCGGACCCGATCTCGGTCGGCTACATGTACATCCTGAAGCTGCACCACCTGGTCGACGACAAGCTGCACGCCCGCTCGACCGGTCCGTACTCGATGATCACCCAGCAGCCGCTGGGTGGTAAGGCGCAGTTCGGTGGCCAGCGCTTCGGTGAGATGGAGGTGTGGGCCCTTGAGGCCTACGGCGCCGCGTACGCCCTCCAGGAGCTGCTGACCATCAAGTCCGACGACGTCACCGGCCGCGTGAAGGTCTACGAGGCCATCGTCAAGGGCGAGAACATCCCCGAGCCCGGCATCCCCGAGTCCTTCAAGGTGCTCATCAAGGAGATGCAGTCGCTCTGCCTGAACGTGGAGGTGCTGTCCAGCGACGGTATGTCCATCGAGATGCGCGACACCGACGAGGACGTCTTCCGCGCTGCGGAGGAGCTCGGTATCGACCTGTCCCGGCGCGAGCCGAGCAGCGTCGAAGAGGTCTGACGGGAGTCCGGCGGGGCCCTCACCCTTAAGGGCCCCGCCGACCCCCAGGCCCCCGTTTCAGACCACAGACTTTCGACCCTGAGAGGGATTGACGCATAGTGCTCGACGTCAACTTCTTCGACGAGCTCCGGATCGGCCTGGCCACCGCTGACGACATCCGTCAGTGGAGCCACGGCGAGGTCAAGAAGCCCGAGACCATCAACTACCGCACCCTCAAGCCCGAGAAGGACGGACTCTTCTGCGAGAAGATCTTCGGTCCGACCCGGGACTGGGAGTGCTACTGCGGCAAGTACAAGCGCGTCCGCTTCAAGGGCATCATCTGCGAGCGCTGTGGCGTCGAGGTCACGCGCGCCAAGGTGCGCCGTGAGCGGATGGGCCACATCGAGCTGGCCGCGCCCGTCACGCACATCTGGTACTTCAAGGGTGTCCCGTCACGCCTCGGCTACCTGCTGGACCTGGCGCCGAAGGACCTCGAGAAGGTCATCTACTTCGCCGCGTACATGATCACGTACGTCGACGAGGAGCGCCGTACCCGCGACCTGCCCTCCCTGGAGGCGCATGTCTCGGTCGAGCGCCAGCAGATCGAGAACCGCCGGGACGCCGACCTGGAGGCCCGCGCCAAGAAGCTTGAGACCGACCTGGCCGAGCTGGAGGCCGAGGGCGCCAAGGCCGACGTGCGCCGCAAGGTGCGCGAGGGTGCCGAGCGCGAGATGAAGCAGCTGCGCGACCGCGCGCAGCGCGAGATCGACCGCCTCGACGAGGTGTGGACCCGGTTCAAGAACCTCAAGGTCCAGGACCTTGAGGGCGACGAGCTGCTCTACCGCGAGCTGCGTGACCGCTTCGGCACGTACTTCGACGGCTCGATGGGTGCCGCGGCGCTGCAGAAGCGCCTGGAGTCCTTCGACCTGGAGGAGGAGGCCGAGCGTCTCCGCGAGATCATCCGCACCGGCAAGGGCCAGAAGAAGACCCGTGCCCTCAAGCGGCTGAAGGTCGTCTCCGCGTTCCTGCAGACGTCCAACAGCCCCAAGGGCATGGTCCTGGACTGCGTCCCGGTCATCCCGCCGGACCTGCGTCCGATGGTGCAGCTGGACGGTGGCCGCTTCGCGACCTCCGACCTGAACGACCTGTACCGCCGTGTCATCAACCGCAACAACCGCCTGAAGCGGCTTCTCGACCTCGGTGCGCCCGAGATCATCGTGAACAACGAGAAGCGCATGCTCCAGGAGGCCGTCGACGCGCTCTTCGACAACGGCCGCCGCGGCCGCCCGGTCACGGGCCCCGGCAACCGTCCGCTGAAGTCGCTGTCCGACATGCTCAAGGGCAAGCAGGGCCGCTTCCGTCAGAACCTGCTCGGCAAGCGTGTCGACTACTCGGCGCGTTCCGTCATCGTCGTCGGTCCGCAGCTGAAGCTGCACCAGTGCGGTCTGCCCAAGGCCATGGCGCTGGAGCTCTTCAAGCCGTTCGTGATGAAGCGCCTGGTCGACCTGAACCACGCGCAGAACATCAAGAGCGCCAAGCGCATGGTGGAGCGCGGCCGTACGGTCGTGTACGACGTCCTCGAAGAGGTCATCGCCGAGCACCCGGTGCTGCTGAACCGTGCTCCCACCCTGCACCGCCTCGGCATCCAGGCCTTCGAGCCGCAGCTGGTCGAGGGCAAGGCCATCCAGATCCACCCGCTCGTCTGCACCGCGTTCAACGCGGACTTCGACGGTGACCAGATGGCCGTGCACCTGCCGCTGTCCGCGGAGGCGCAGGCCGAGGCCCGCATCCTGATGCTGTCCTCGAACAACATCCTCAAGCCGGCCGACGGCCGTCCGGTGACGATGCCGACCCAGGACATGGTCCTCGGTCTGTTCTTCCTCACCACCGACGGCGAGATGCGTGACGTCAAGGGCGAGGGCCGCTCGTTCGCGTCCGTGGCCGAGGCGATCATGGCGTTCGACGCCGGCGAGCTCTCGCTGCAGTCGCGCGTGGACATCCGCTTCCCGGTGGGCACCATCCCGCCGCGCGGCTGGACCCCGCCGGCCCGCGAGGAGGGCGAGCCGGAGTGGCAGCAGGGTGACAGCTTCCGGCTGAACACCACGCTGGGCCGCGCGCTCTTCAACGAGCTGCTGCCCGAGGACTACCCGTTCGTCGACTACGAGGTCGGCAAGAAGCAGCTCTCCGAGATCGTCAACGACCTCGCCGAGCGCTACCCGAAGGTCATCGTGGCGGCGACGCTCGACAACCTGAAGGCTTCCGGCTTCTACTGGGCCACCCGTTCCGGTGTCACCGTCGCCATCTCCGACGTCGTCGTTCCCGAGGCGAAGAAGGAGATCGTCCGCGGCTACGAGGCGCAGGACGAGAAGGTCCAGAAGCAGTACGAGCGCGGTCTGATCACCAAGGACGAGCGCACGCAGGAGCTCATCGCGATCTGGACCAAGGCGACCAACGAGGTCGCCGAGGCGATGAACGAGAACTTCCCGAAGACCAACCCGATCTTCATGATGGTGAACTCGGGTGCCCGAGGCAACATGATGCAGATGCGTCAGATTGCCGGTATGCGTGGTCTGGTGTCGAACGCGAAGAACGAGACGATCCCGCGTCCGATCAAGGCGTCGTTCCGTGAGGGTCTGTCCGTGCTGGAGTACTTCATCTCCACGCACGGTGCCCGTAAGGGTCTGGCGGACACCGCTCTGCGTACCGCCGACTCGGGTTACCTCACCCGTCGTCTGGTCGACGTCTCCCAGGACGTCATCATCCGCGAGGAGGACTGCGGCACCGAGCGCGGCCTCAAGCTGCACATCGCGGAGGTCGGCGCGGACGGCGTGCTGCGCAAGGCGGACGACGTCGAGACGTCCGTGTACGCGCGCTGCCTCGCCGAGGACATCGTGGTCGACGGCAAGGTGCTGGCCCCGGCCGGTACCGACCTGGGCGACGTGCTCATCGACGAGCTGGTCAGGAACGGCGTCGCGGAGGTCAAGACCCGTTCGGTCCTGACCTGTGAGTCCGCCGTCGGCACCTGCGCGATGTGCTACGGCCGCTCGCTGGCCACCGGCAAGCTGGTCGACATCGGTGAGGCGGTCGGCATCATCGCCGCCCAGTCCATCGGTGAGCCCGGCACCCAGCTGACGATGCGTACCTTCCACACCGGTGGTGTGGCCGGTGACGACATCACCCAGGGTCTGCCGCGTGTCGTCGAGCTCTTCGAGGCCCGTACCCCGAAGGGTGTCGCCCCGATCTCCGAGGCCTCCGGCCGCGTCCGGATCGAGGAGACCGAGAAGACCAAGAAGATCGTCGTCACCCCGGACGACGGCAGCGACGAGACGGCGTACCCGATCTCGAAGCGTGCCAAGGTCCTGGTCAGCGAGGGCGAGCACGTCGAGGTGGGCCAGCAGCTCACCGTGGGTGCCACCAACCCGCACGACGTGCTGCGCATCCTGGGCCAGCGTGCCGTCCAGGTCCACCTGGTCGGCGAGGTCCAGAAGGTCTACAACTCGCAGGGTGTGTCGATCCACGACAAGCACATCGAGATCATCATCCGGCAGATGCTGCGCCGCGTGACGATCATCGAGTCCGGCGACGCCGAGCTGCTGCCCGGCGAGCTGGTCGAGCGCTCGAAGTTCGAGACCGAGAACCGTCGTGTGGTCCAGGAGGGCGGTCACCCGGCCTCCGGTCGTCCGCAGCTGATGGGTATCACCAAGGCCTCGCTGGCGACGGAATCCTGGCTGTCGGCCGCCTCCTTCCAGGAGACGACCCGAGTCCTGACGGACGCGGCGATCAACGCCAAGTCCGACAGCCTCATCGGCCTCAAGGAGAACGTCATCATCGGTAAGCTCATCCCGGCCGGTACGGGCCTGTCCCGCTACCGCAACATCCGGGTCGAGCCGACCGAGGAGGCCAAGGCCGCGATGTACTCGGCCGTCGGCTACGACGACATCGACTACTCGCCGTTCGGCACCGGCTCCGGCCAGGCCGTTCCGCTGGAGGACTACGACTACGGTCCGTACAACCAGTAAGCGGGCAGCATGAGTTGAAGGGCGGCCACTCCCGGTGGGGGGTGGCCGCCCTTCGGCGTTCGTGCGGGTGGGGAGAGGGTCAGCCCTCGACCCAGCCGTGGCTCTTGCTGAGCTGCACCAGCTGCAGGCGAAGCTGTGTGATCTGTTCCCCGGTCATCCAGGGGGCCGAGGTCAGCAGCAGTTCGGTCACCTCGAAGCTGTACTCCGCGGCGCTCAGCACATCGCACGTGGGGTCTTCACCGTCGTCCAGCTGGGCGGTGATGGCCTGCACGGACGGAGGCACCTGGAGCCGCGCCGGCGGGGGCGTCACGGGCGGCTGCGCCCTGTCGGCGAGCCGGACGGAAGACGCCTTGGGTCCGCGCTCGCCTTCCTCGATCTCGAACTCGACCCACGTCCCGGACCGCAGCGCGGACTCCGGTATCAGCAGATCGTTCGCGTGCAGGAAGACGTCCTCCCCGCCGTGCTCGGGAGCGATGAACCCGTAGCCCCGTACCCCGTCGAACCGAAGAACCTTACCGACAGCCATCTGAACCCCATCACAGCCTTCTCGGGCCCCTTGCCCGGACATCTGCGGTGGATCCTAGCCTGGATGTTCTTGGCGCCCGGCCCATTCATTTTGACCCAGCTGGATGAGGTAGGTACGCTCAGACCTTGTGCCTGGGGTGTGCCCTGGCTCTCGTGCGTGCCTTCAGAACCGCATGGCGAGCCGTGACCGGCCACCGTAATCTGCGCCTTTCCGCCTGGCGGCGAGAGTCTGCGGGATACGACACACCCGACCGCGTGGGTCGGCGAAGTTCCAGGTTAGCTGTACCCATCGGCACACAGAAACCGGAGAAGTAGTGCCTACGATCCAGCAGCTGGTCCGCAAGGGCCGGCAGGACAAGGTCGAGAAGAACAAGACGCCCGCACTTGAGGGTTCGCCCCAGCGTCGTGGCGTCTGCACGCGTGTGTTCACGACCACCCCGAAGAAGCCGAACTCGGCCCTGCGTAAGGTCGCGCGTGTGCGTCTGACCAGCGGGATCGAGGTCACCGCTTACATTCCGGGTGAGGGACACAACCTGCAGGAGCACTCCATCGTGCTCGTGCGCGGCGGCCGTGTGAAGGACCTGCCGGGTGTTCGCTACAAGATCATCCGTGGCTCCCTCGACACCCAGGGTGTCAAGAACCGCAAGCAGGCCCGTTCCCGCTACGGCGCCAAGAAGGAGAAGTAAGAATGCCTCGTAAGGGCCCCGCCCCGAAGCGCCCGGTCATCATCGACCCGGTCTACGGTTCTCCTCTGGTCACGTCGCTCATCAACAAGGTGCTGCTGAACGGCAAGCGCTCCACCGCCGAGCGCATCGTCTACGGCGCCATGGAGGGCCTGCGCGAGAAGACCGGCAACGACCCGGTCATCACGCTCAAGCGCGCTCTTGAGAACATCAAGCCGACCCTTGAGGTCAAGTCCCGCCGTGTCGGTGGCGCCACCTATCAGGTCCCGGTCGAGGTCAAGCCCGGCCGTGCCAACACCCTGGCGCTGCGCTGGCTGGTCGGTTACTCCCGCGCCCGTCGCGAGAAGACCATGACCGAGCGTCTGCTCAACGAGCTTCTCGACGCTTCGAACGGCCTCGGTGCGGCCGTCAAGAAGCGCGAGGACACGCACAAGATGGCCGAGTCCAACAAGGCCTTCGCGCACTACCGCTGGTAGTCGCAGTCCACATCGAGACCGAGAGAAGACTGAAGCCTTATGGCTACCACTTCGCTTGACCTGGCCAAGGTGCGCAACATCGGCATCATGGCCCACATCGACGCGGGCAAGACGACCACCACCGAGCGGATCCTGTTCTACACCGGTGTGTCCTACAAGATCGGTGAGGTCCACGACGGCGCTGCCACCATGGACTGGATGGAGCAGGAGCAGGAGCGTGGCATCACGATCACCTCTGCTGCCACCACCTGTCACTGGCCGCTGGAGAACGTCGACCACACCATCAACATCATCGACACCCCGGGTCACGTCGACTTCACCGTCGAGGTGGAGCGCTCCCTGCGCGTGCTCGACGGTGCCGTGACGGTGTTCGACGGCGTCGCCGGCGTTGAGCCCCAGTCCGAGACGGTGTGGCGTCAGGCGGACCGCTACGGCGTTCCGCGTATCTGCTTCGTCAACAAGCTCGACCGGACCGGTGCCGAGTTCCACCGCTGCGTCGACATGATCGTCGACCGCCTGGGCGCCCAGCCGATCGTCATGCAGCTCCCGATCGGTGCCGAGGCCGACTTCAAGGGCGTCGTGGACCTGGTCCGCATGAAGGCGCTCGTGTGGTCCGCCGAGGCCACCAAGGGCGAGATGTACGACGTCGTCGACATCCCCGACACGCACGCCGAGGCCGCCGAGGAGTGGCGCGGCAAGCTGGTCGAGGCCGTCGCCGAGAACGACGAAGAGATCATGGAGCTGTTCCTGGAGGGCCAGGAGCCCACCGAGGAGCAGCTGTACGCCGCGATCCGTCGTATCACCATCGCGTCCGGCAAGGGCACCGGCACCACCATCACCCCGGTGTTCTGCGGTACCGCGTTCAAGAACAAGGGCGTGCAGCCCCTGCTCGACGCGGTCGTGCGCTACCTGCCGTCCCCCGTTGACATCGAGGCCATCGAGGGCCACGCGGTCAACGACGCGGACGAGGTCATCAAGCGCAAGCCGTCCGACGACGAGCCGCTGTCCGCGCTGGCGTTCAAGATCATGAGCGACCCGCACCTCGGCAAGCTCACCTTCGTCCGGGTCTACTCGGGCCGCCTGGAGTCCGGCACCTCGGTGCTGAACTCGGTCAAGGGCAAGAAGGAGCGCATCGGCAAGATCTACCGCATGCACGCGAACAAGCGTGAGGAGATCGAGTCGGTGGGCGCCGGCGACATCGTCGCCGTCATGGGCCTGAAGCAGACCACCACCGGTGAGACGCTGTCCGACGACAAGAACCCGGTCATCCTGGAGTCCATGGACTTCCCGGCGCCGGTCATCCAGGTCGCCATCGAGCCCAAGTCGAAGGGCGACCAGGAGAAGCTGGGCGTCGCGATCCAGCGCCTGGCCGAGGAGGACCCGTCCTTCCAGGTCCACTCGGACGAGGAGACCGGCCAGACCATCATCGGCGGCATGGGCGAGCTGCACCTCGAGGTGCTGGTCGACCGTATGCGCCGTGAGTTCAAGGTCGAGGCCAACGTCGGCAAGCCGCAGGTGGCCTACCGCGAGACGATCCGCAAGGCCGTCGAGCGCGTCGACTACACCCACAAGAAGCAGACCGGTGGTACCGGTCAGTTCGCGAAGGTGCAGATCGGCATCGAGCCGCTTGAGGGTGGCGACACCTCGTACGAGTTCGTGAACAAGGTGACCGGTGGTCGTATCCCGAAGGAGTACATCCCTTCGGTCGACGCCGGTGCGCAGGAGGCCATGCAGTTCGGCATCCTCGCCGGTTACGAGATGACCGGTGTCCGCGTGATCCTGCACGACGGTGCCTACCACGAGGTCGACTCCTCCGAGCTCGCCTTCAAGATCGCCGGTTCGCAGGCCTTCAAGGAGGCCGCGCGCAAGGCTTCGCCCGTGCTCCTTGAGCCGATGATGGCCGTCGAGGTCACCACGCCCGAGGACTACATGGGTGAGGTCATCGGCGACATCAACTCCCGCCGTGGCCAGATCCAGGCCATGGAGGAGCGGGCTGGTGCCCGCGTCGTGAAGGGCCTCGTGCCCCTGTCGGAGATGTTCGGCTACGTCGGCGACCTCCGCAGCAAGACGTCGGGTCGCGCAAGCTACTCGATGCAGTTCGACTCCTACGCCGAGGTTCCGCGGAACGTCGCCGAGGAGATCATCGCGAAGGCCAAGGGCGAGTAACGCACCGCGTTCACACGCTTTAGGCTTGACTCCGGAGCCTCAAGGGGCATTCAGCCGCAATCCCGGATGAATGCCCCGGGTTCCGGGCTTCCCAGCAAAGATCACCTGGCGCCGATGAAGTAAGGCGTACAGAACCACTCCACAGGAGGACCCCAGTGGCGAAGGCGAAGTTCGAGCGGACTAAGCCGCACGTCAACATCGGCACCATCGGTCACATCGACCACGGTAAGACGACCCTCACGGCCGCCATTACCAAGGTGCTGCACGACGCGTACCCGGACCTGAACGAGGCCACCCCGTTCGACAACATCGACAAGGCGCCCGAGGAGCGTCAGCGCGGTATCACCATCTCCATCGCGCACGTCGAGTACCAGACCGAGGCGCGTCACTACGCCCACGTCGACTGCCCGGGTCACGCGGACTACATCAAGAACATGATCACCGGTGCCGCGCAGATGGACGGCGCGATCCTGGTGGTCGCCGCCACCGACGGCCCGATGCCGCAGACCAAGGAGCACGTGCTCCTGGCCCGCCAGGTCGGCGTTCCGTACATCGTCGTCGCCCTGAACAAGGCCGACATGGTGGACGACGAGGAGATCCTGGAGCTCGTCGAGCTCGAGGTCCGTGAGCTCCTCTCCGAGTACGAGTTCCCCGGCGACGACGTTCCGGTCGTCAAGGTCTCCGCTCTGAAGGCCCTTGAGGGCGAGAAGGAGTGGGTGGACTCCGTCCTCAACCTGATGAACGCCGTCGACGAGGCCATCCCGCAGCCGGAGCGCGACGTCGACAAGCCGTTCCTCATGCCGATCGAGGACGTCTTCACGATCACCGGTCGCGGTACGGTCGTCACCGGCCGTATCGAGCGTGGTGTCCTGAAGGTCAACGAGACCGTCGACATCATCGGCATCAAGACCGAGAAGACCACCACCACGGTCACCGGCATCGAGATGTTCCGCAAGCTGCTCGACGAGGGCCAGGCCGGTGAGAACGTCGGTCTGCTGCTCCGTGGCATCAAGCGCGAGGACGTCGAGCGCGGCCAGGTCATCATCAAGCCGGGCTCGGTCACCCCGCACACCGAGTTCGAGGCCCAGGCCTACATCCTGTCCAAGGACGAGGGTGGCCGCCACACGCCGTTCTTCAACAACTACCGTCCGCAGTTCTACTTCCGTACGACGGACGTGACGGGCGTTGTGACCCTCCCCGAGGGCACCGAGATGGTCATGCCGGGCGACAACACCGAGATGTCCGTCCAGCTGATCCAGCCGGTCGCCATGGAAGAGGGCCTGAAGTTCGCCATCCGCGAGGGTGGCCGCACGGTGGGCGCCGGCCAGGTCACCAAGATCGTCAAGTAAGTTCCGCTTGCTTGAGGGTCACTGCCTGACCTAAGGGGAGGCCCGTACGACTCCGGTCGTACGGGCCTCTCCTGCGTTCGCCGACCTTCGAAAGTATGCGTCGCGTACGACCCGTTCCGCGCACCACTCTCTCCCTTCACTCTTTGTCATGCCGCTGAGTAAATGGGAGTGGAGGGCTGCCGTATGTGTGGCGCGCAGAACTGTGCTGGGAGCCGGCCTGACCGCTGTGCCGGTGCGGAGCGGATCGCCCGCCAGCTGCCGATGTCCTGTTCCCAGCGGTACGGCGTATCGAGATGCCCCCGCGAGCCGAGCTGGGCGTGTCGGTGGACGGGGCGGAGGACGCGGGGGAGTGGCGGCCGGGCGGTTCGTCCAGGGAGCCGTCCTTGCCGCCGTTCAGCCCGTACCAGACCCGCCCGCAGCAGTACGTGGAGATCTTCAACAGGGGCCGCGCGCCGTTCGACTACGAGGTCCGTTCCTCGGCGCCGTGGCACGCTGACGGTGACCGGGGCCGGGACGTCGGTGACGCTGTCCTCTCCCGGCGAGGTGACGGTGCGGGCGTACGTCTCTCCTCGTAACCCGGCTCTTCCGGGCGTAGCAGGCCTGAGCTACGGCATCTCCCTCGACGACGGCCCGATCCGCACGGTGGACATCACGGCGGGCGCGGACGTCGGGGGCCTGAACGCGGTGTGGGCGCGCAACACCTCGGACAACGTGAACCGCACGTCGACGCGGCACACCGTGGGCTCGGCCGGGGTGCACCGGCTGACGTTCTGGATGGTGGATCCGACGGTGGTGGTGCAGCGGTTGCTGATCGACACGGGCAGGCTGCCGGAGTTGTACCTGGGGCCGCTGGAGAGCCGGCGGGCAGGGGCCGCTCTGCGGCAACGGGGCGGTGAGGCGACAGGCACTGGCCACCACGGCGAGTGATTGCCCTACGATGCGATGTCGTGGCGATACAGAACCCTTGGGGAGCTCCGTACGGCGGCCCGCCGATCCCACCTCCGGCCATCCCGGCCAAGGATCTGCGGCCGCGGCGCATCTGGTACCTGGTGGCCGCGCTGCTGGCTCTCGTCCTGGTCGGCGCGGGTACCGCCTTCCTCGTGGTGACGGTGAAGGACACGCTGCACTCGGTCGACACGGCCCGGAGCTTCTCCAGCGGCGACTCGCGGACGTTCAGCTTCGTGAAGGGGGAGAGCAAGGCGATCTACGTCTCCCAGTCCGGGAAGGGGCACGTCGAATGCCGGATCCCGGAGATGCGGTCCGGGTCGATGACGCAGCCGGACAGCAGCTTCCGCATCACTGTCGGGTCCCGCACCTGGGACCGCGTCTTCGAGGTGAAGCCCGGCAGCAGCGGCGACTACGCGCTCACCTGCACCTCGGAGCTGCCGGCCGAGTTCGCGCTGGGGGACAAGCCCCGGGTGGGTGCCACGTTCGGCGGCATCGCCGCAGCGATCGGCTGCTTCATCACCGCGTTCGCCACAGCCGTGACCATCATCGTCGTTACAGCCGTCCGCCGCAGCCGCCACCGCCGTCGGCTCGCCGCAGCGTGGGCCCCTCCGCAGCAGTGGGGCCCACAGCCGCCTGGCCGGGCGTATTAGCGCCGGGTGTATCAGCGTGCTTCGTTATGCGCCGGGATCCTTGACCTGACCGCGCGGGCCGCGCGATGTCAGGAGGAGGGCCCGTCGGTCTGTTCGGCGAAGATCTCTTCCGCCGTGGCGGCGGTGACGGCGCGCCGGTGCCAGCGGCGCAGGACCTCGGGGTCGCCGCAGCCGGTGATGCGCTCACGGGCCTCTTCCGAGATGTCGATACCACGCACGTCCAGGACTTCCAGGACGTCCTCGGCGGCGCGTCGTGTCTCGCCTTCGACGCGGGCTTCGGCGCGGGCTTCCTCACGGATCTCTTCGACCAGGTCCGACTTGTAGAAAGACAGGTCCACGGCCACCAGTTTCCTCCACAGTTGTGCGGCTGGGTGCTTGCCCAGGCCTTGTGCGACGAGTTCGATGATCGGGCCGACGACGCTCTGCGGTGTGTCCTGCAGGACGGTCGTCATTGATTTGAGTATGGCCCCGACGTCCGGGCTCTTGGCGTGTGTGATCGCGGACAGCGTGGCGAGGGCCAGGTCCTTGCGGACCTCGGCCGGATCGGTGATCAACGGCACGTTGTGCGGACCGGCGACCAGCGGACGCAGGGTGAGGAGCGGCCACTGGCGAGGGCCGAAGCAGACGGCCGCTCGGCCCATTCCGCGGTGGCGCGGTCCTGGCAGACGACCAGCAACATCGGCTGCAGTCGGTATTTCGTCAGCAGGTACGAGGCGTAGTACGCCCAGCTCGCGGGCTTGTCCGGGTCCTTCTTGCCCTGGGACTCGACGGCGAGGAGTAACGGCTCGTCGTCTTCCGTCTCCAGTCGCAGGAGGGTGTCCACGCGTCGTTCGACCGGGCTGGTTTCGGTGAGATCGTTGGGCAGGACGGTGACGGATGTGGGTGGAGAGAAGTCGACGCCCAGCACCTCGGAGAGCCGGGAGAAGAGCCCCGGGTGATCCTGGAAGATGCGGTGCATCGCCTCATGGGACGAGCTGACCATGGTGTGGTTTCGGGTCCTTTCGTCGGTGGCTTGCGGCCGTTCAGGTGGCCTGCATGGAAACGGGGATGCGGGGGCGGCAGTTATGCAGCGGCCGGGCTCGGGGGCACGGAAGACACGGTTGCAGCCGTCGCAGGTCTGCAGCGGGTGCCGTACAGGCGGCGGGGTGGCCGGTGCGCGGAACGGCGGTGGAGGCGGCAGTTGGGCGGTGAGGCGGTGGGCCAGCAGGGCGCCGGGCCGGCGGATGCTTTCCGGCGGCAGGTCTTGAGCGCCGGGCGGGAGGGGTGGGGCTTGGCGGGGTTCCTTTCACCCTGGTTTCTTTCCAACCCTGTCGCCCATGGGCGACGCCCCAACGGTCGGCGAGGGCTTCCACGAGCACGAGTCCGCGCCCCGATTCCCCATCACCAACCGGCTGTTGAAGCTGAGGCAGACGGTCACCGCACGTGTCGGTGACTTCGATGCGCAGCGTCTCGCCGACGACGTAGAGCAGCAACTGGAAGTCGAGGCCGGGTACGCGCCCGTGGGTGGCAGCGTTCGCGGCGAGCTCGGCGACGATGTACGTTGCCTTCTCCAACGGCAGTTCTCGCGACCGGAGTTGCTGTTCGGTGAGCAGCCGGGCGAGGCGGGCGCCGCGTGGCGTGGGAGACAGCCGGACGCGCATTTCTCCATTCACATCACTCAGCGTGGCCGAACCTGCTTCCCGTGGATGAGTGACAACGCCTCTACGTACGGTGACTGTCCCCGCTTTGTCTCGCTGTCTCCGCTGTCTCAGGCGTTGTACGGGTGCGATTACGCGTCGGAGGGGGAGTCATGGGCGAGTGTGTAGACGAGGCGGGTTGGGACGTCGAGCCGGGCGACGAGATCGAGCCGGTGGTGCAGGCGGTGGGGCGGTTGCTCAAGGTCTGCCGGGAGGCGGCCGGCGTGACGGTGCCCGAGCTGGCCGAGGCCATGGGGTACGGCGAGTACATGATCCGCAAGATCGAGCGGGGCGCCCGCATTCCCCGGCCGGAGTTCCTGGACAGGGCGGACACCTTCCTGAAGGCACAGGGGCATCTGCGGGCCTTCATGGCGGACATGAAGAAGGCCCGCTATCCGAAGAAGGTCCGGCAGCTGGCGGAGATGGAGGAGCGGGCGGTGGAGATGCTGCTGTACAGCAACCACAACATCCATGGCTTGTTGCAGACGCCGGAGTACGCACGAACTCTGTTTGAGATGACGCAGCCTGCGCTCGTCGAAGACGTTGTGGCGCGGGAGACCACCGCTCGCGTGGCTCGACAGGCAGTCTTGGAGCGGGAGCCTGCCCCCACGCTCAGTTTCGTCCAGGAACAGGTGACGCTCGAACGTCCCTACGGTGGGCAGATGGTGCTGCGCCGACAACTCGAACGCCTCTTGGAGGTGGATCGCAAGGCCTGATCGAGGTGCTGAAGTTCGCCGACGGCACGGCGATCGGACGTTCCGACGGCGCGTTCAACGGGCGCCCGGTCTCGAACCCCAAGGATCTCCGCATTCTTGAACTGCGCTATGGCATGATCCGGGCGCAGGCTCTCACGCCGAGGGAGTCGCAGGCCTTCATCGAGCGAGCACTGGGGAGACTATGAGCACCGCCGAACTCCACTGGTTCAAGAGCAGCTACAGCAGCAGCAGCGAACCCGGCGACTGCCTCGAAGTCGCCCCCACCCCCACCACCATCCACATCCGCGACTCAAAGAACACCGAAGGCCCCCGACTCACCCTCACGCCGGAGGCGTGGACCGACTTCCTGGCCTACGCCTCCGAGAGCCGGGGCTCTCACATCTGAGTACGAGCACTCATGTGCCGCCCCACGCCCCAGGGTTGAGTAGAGCCGAGTCCTACGAGCCAACCCCCTGGCCACGCCGGGCTGACGCCGACCGATTTTGATCGCTTGCGATACGAGACGAGTCGGGACTGTCACTGGTCGTAGCTAGAGTTATTGGTGAGGCCTTGGCCTTCGACCACGCGGGGAGGATGCTGTGCTGCCGAGCGACGCCGGGGCGGGCGGGCAACCGTCATCGTGGGTGTCCCGCATGTTCGACGAGGCGTGGGACGCCGCCGCCGACCTGGCCACAGAGCTGTCGTCGTTCACGAAGTTCCAGAAGCGGGTCGACGACCTGATCCGCGATCTGAAGGGTTCGGCGGCGGGACCGGGCAAGGTCGGGCAGGAGCAACTCGTACGCCACCAGTTGGGCGGCGGGGGCGCGGAGTGGGCAGAGGCGGCCGGCCTGTTCACCAAATACGAGGCCGTCATCAGTGATCTGGAGACCCTGTCGAAACTGCTCTCCGACTCGATGGAGGGCATGAATATCGCGGTGCTGGCCTCGCACAAGGGCTACCAGAACATCGACCTGGACATCCGTGACCGTATGGCCGCGATCAGTACGGAGACGACGGAACATTACGGCGGGAGCTACGACCCCTCGCTCCCGCAGAAGACGCATCATGCGAGCGGCCATGGTAGTGGCGGCGAGGCCAAGGGAAGCCAGCCGTCGGCGCAGACAGGCAACGGCGGCGACGCGGGAGGCTCGATCTGATGCCGCGCGGTGAGGGCACCCCTTTCGAGGACATGAGCCACGAGCAGATGCTCGCCTGGCTGGACCAGGCGGACCCCGGCATGGTGCAGTCCGCGGCCGACCGGCTGACCAAGGCGGCCGAGGAGATCAACAAGATCGCCGAGGAGCTCAAGGTCCGGCCGCAGTGGGTGGAGTGGAAGGGCGAGGGCGCGGACGCCTTCCGTACATGGGCGGGCGACCTGGCCAACGCCACACTCCGACTGGGCGACTTCAGCGACGGCGCGGCGAAGTGGCTGCGGGAGGCGTCCGCGGCGATCGGGAACGCGCAGGTGTCGATCCCCCGCGACACCCACACCGCGCAGACCAACCTGGACGCGGCAACGGCCGCGCACAACGACCCCGACGCCTCCACCGTCAGCGCCAAGTCCAAGGCCGAGCTGCAGGCATTGGCGACCCACAGGGAGAGGGTGCGTCAGCAGGCCGCGGCGGAGATGCGGAAACTGGGCGAAGCGTACTCGCACTCGGCCACGCAGATAAATGTGCTGGAGAGGCCCAAGTTTCCGCCGCCGAAGGCGCTTCAGCCAAAGTCGCAGAGTGTCAACGAAAACGAAATCGTCGCGCGCGGCGGAAACGGGGCTGGGACATCCCCATATGGAAGCGCAGCACCCGCGCCGACGGCTGCGGTGGGAAGGCAACAGACGGTGCCCGGAGTGCATCAGGACGGAGCTGTCGCAGCCCATGCATCCGATGTGCGGGGCGGTACCGGCCGTGCGACGGTCCACCAGCCGTTGCCTGAGGTCCCGGCCCACGTAGGCACAAAAATCGACGAAACGACGATTTCGCCACCGGCACCAACCGCGCATCCCATACATACGGCTCCGGGCCCGGTCGACGTGCCGCTAGGGGGCCGGGCTGGAGGCGGAACGCCGCCGCCTTTGGGCCCTCTTCCGCTGCCCTCAGGCCGCGGCCCCGGCCTGCCAGTCAGCCCTGGAGGCCCGGGGCGTACGGTGGCGGGCGACCGTCCGATGCCCATGCCACGACCGGAGGTCTCGGAGCCGACACCGAGCCGGGGGCCAGTCACTGGAGGCCCGGGGCGTACGGTGGCGGGCGGCCGTCCGATGCCCATGCCACGACCGGAGCTCTCGGAACCCGCACCGACACGTGGACCAGCCACCGGCGGCACGGCCACGCCCAGGGGCCCCGTGGGCCCGGCGCAGCCAGTGACGGGAGGCCGTACGCCTGCGATGCCTGGGCGAGCGGTCACCGGTGAGGCACCTGGACGCGCGCCCGTCAGCAGGGGCATCGTCGGTGGTCGCCCGACCGTACCTCCTACGGGGCAGCCGGCCAGCGGGTTGCCGCGGGGTACGGTCGTGGGCGGCGAGGCGCCCGTGTCCGGCACAACTGGGCGTGGGCCCGCCGGTCGGACCATGGGCGCTGGTCCCAGAGGAGCGATCCCTGCCCAGGTGCCGGTCCAGACCGAGCGGCGAGGTAGGTTTCCGTCTGCCGAGAAGGGCATCGTGGGAGGTCGCCCACAGCAGCAGGAGCGTTCGGCCGACGGTCCGTTCAGGCGCACCGCGACCCAGTCGGGAAGCACGGAAACACCTGGTGCGTCGGTGAACGGTTCCAGGTCGTCAGCCTCGCGCCGGAACGGCGAGCGGAGCGAACCGACCCGCAAGCGCGCCGAGCGGCGGAAGAACGGGCACCCGAAAGACCCCCGATCAGCGCCTCCCGCCACCGACTGACGCCCTCAGTCACAGCAGCCCGGAATCAAGAGAACCGCCTGATCGCGAGAACCAAGAGGGAAGCGGATGCCTGCCAACAGGTTGAGGAACGGCCGTCTTGGGAGCGTTGTCTCCGGAGCCGTCGGCTTGCTGCTGGTGGGCATGACCGCCGCACCCGCCCAGGCGGAGACCATCCGCGAACAGCAGTGGTATCTCACGGCCATGAAGGCCGACCAGATGTGGCGCACAAGCACGGGCAAGGGCGTCAAAGTCGCGGTCATCGACTCGGGCGTTGACGGCAACATTCCTGACCTGAAGGGACAGGTGCTTCCCGGCCTGGACGAGGCGCCGAAGTCGGCGGGGGACGAGCACACGAGCTACAACGGCCACGGAACTACGATGGGCCTCCTCATCGCGGGCACCGGCAAGGCGAACGGCGGTAGTGGCACCTTCGGTCTCGCGCCGGGGGTCAAGATCCTTCCGATCCGTGTACCGGACCGAGGCTTGGACGCCGACAGGTACACCGATGAGTTCAGCAAAGTAGTGAGCCGGGGAATCCGGTACGCCGTCGACTCCGGCGCCCAGGTCATCAACATCTCCATGAGAACGTACAAAGGCTCTGACGAGCTCACCGACGCCGTGAAGTACGCCCTGAACAAGGGAGCACTGATCTTTGCCGGATCCGGTAATGACGGCACCTCGGAAGTCGAATACCCCGCAGGAACTCCGGGAGTGGTGGCGGTGGGCGCCGTAGGCCGTGACCTCCGCAAGACGAAGGAATCCCAGTACGGTCCACAGATCGACATCGCCGCCCCCGGCGACGAGATGTACCACGTCTGCCCGAACGGCAAGGACCTCTGCCGCTCCCACGGCACCAGCGACGCCACCGCCCTCGCCTCCGCCAGCGCCGCCCTCATCTGGTCCAAGCACCCGACATGGACCAACAACCAGGTCCTCCGCGTTATGCTCAACACCGCCGGCGCCCCCACGGACGGCGCCAAGCGCAACGACTCCATCGGCTACGGCATCGTCCGGCCACGCATCGCCCTGCAGAACCCCGGTAATCCGGGACCGGCCGATGTCTACCCGCTGCCGGACTTCCCAGCAGCACCCTCCCCGTCGCCCTCTTCTAGCACCGCTGCTTCCTCGGACCCCGCCTCGCAGGCAAAGGAGGGCGCAGCGTCAGCCGAAGCTTCTTCCGACAAGGGAGGCAACAACACTCTGTGGGTCACACTGGGCATCGGAGCTGCAGTACTCATCGGCGGAATTGTTGCTGCTGTCGTCACAAGGAGACGTCGCTACTGAGAAGCACGGGTGTCGGCTGGTCGGTGGGCGGCATCCTGATGACGCTGCCGCGTTTGGTGTGGCGGCCACCATCGTCGTCGTCACCGCCGTCCGACGCAGCCGCTACCGTCGACGGCGCGCCGCTGCATGGGTCCCTCCGCAGCAGTGGGGCCCGCTACTCTCCGGTCTTGCCCCAGGGCCCCTGCCTGGCCCGTTGTCTTACGAGTTGGTGCGGGCTTGTCACAAATCAGCACCCATCGCCCTGGGGCAGTGGGCAGATCGCTACCCTGGCAGGTGCACGCTATGCGCACGTAGACGGGGGTAAAGGCTTCGTGGCTGACACAGCAGGAGAGCAGCACATGACCGGAAACACGGCTGCCCAGCCAGTCGGCATGAGGCTGAACCAACTGGCCGAACCAGGGGGCGGGGGCGGTTCCTTCGGCGGTCAGCCGCGTCTGGTGTCGTCGCCTGCTCAGAAGCAGGCCGCGGCGAACGAGATCGAGAAAAACATCGAGCCGGGCACCCGCACGGCAGGAGCCTACGCGGACCACGAAACAGACGCTGTGGTGAAGGCGTTCGGTGCGAAGGACGGGGGTGGCTGGCTGACGTCCGGAGCCGTCAAGGCGGCGCACAAGAAGTGGGGCGAGCAGGTCAAGAATCTCGAGAACATGTTGTTGGCGGACAAGGGCGCGCTGCGGGCCGTCAACCGCACACTGACGGGCACGGACACCGGTGTCGGCGCGGCGGTGCGCAGGCCGTCGGTGTTGGACCAGTACTCACAGCCGCCGAAGAACTGACCTCTGTCTGATCCCACTCGTATGCCATTGCACTCAACGGGGACCCTGTGCCGACGTACCACGAGATCATGACGACCGACCTGTCCACGCTCACCACGGCAGCCGATCGCTGGGACGGGCTGGCGAAGGAGTTCCATAAGCAGGAGACGGCGTACGCGAAGGATGTACACGGCATTACCCTTGGCCCGACATGGCAGGGATACAGCAGCGATGTCGCCCAGCAACGCCTCGGCTGGACTCTCAAGGAGTTCCAGAAGGCCCAGGTCGAAGCCAAGGCGATCGCTTCGCTTCTCCGTGACGCGCACACCCAGTTCGTGGACCTGCGCAAGAAACTGGAGTCGGCCCGGGACGGGGCTATCGCAGCGGGCATGAAGCTAACCGACCAGGGTGTGGTCTCGTACGACACCGGGAAGCTCAGCCCGGGGGAACGCCAGGAACTGGCACACGACCCCGACTCTCAGGAGAGCGTCCGCAAGTCCGTCGCCTCCTGGCAGGCCCGCATCGACCAGTGCGTGAAGGACCTGGACGATGCTGACAAGGACGTCGATTTCGCTTTCAAGACCGTTGTCGTCGATGCCGACGCCACCGACGGCACCCTCAACGGCTTCAACGGCAAGGCACAGGGTGACCTCGACAAGTACAAGGCCGAGGAGCCGTCCAAGGACCACAAGGCCCACACGAAGACCGACGGGTGGCAGTGGCACGGCACGGGCAAGGCGACGGGTCCCAGCGCCGGCGCCTCCGCCAGTGGTCCCAAGTACGGCAAAGAGGGTTCGGCCAAGGTATACGCCGACCTCGACCACCTGACCGGGGAAGGAACGCTGTCCAACGGAGACCTGAAGCTCTCCATGACCGGCGATCTCGTAGTGGGAGCCAGGGCGTCGGCGTCTGGTGCCATGACAGACAAGGGCATCTCCGGATCCGTCGAGACATCTGCGGGAGCACGGGCCCTGGTGGAAGGGCGAGCCGACTACGGGTATCTCGGCGGCGGCTACGTGAGGGGGACCGGATTCGACGGTGCCGAAGCCCAGGCCAGTGCCGGCGCGGGCCTCGAGGGCCTCAACGCTGGCGGGAAGGTGTTCGCCGGGGCGAAGGCCGGTGGCGCCGTGGGAGGCGAGGTCGCTGGGATCGGCGCCGGTGCCACGGCCGAGGGATGGGCCGGCGCAGGCCTGGAGGGCAAGGTGACCTTCGGCAAGGGCGACGACGGTAAGTTCCACATCGGCACGAAGGTGGGCGCCGCGCTCGGAGTCGGCGGCGCCGTGGGCGCGGAGTTCACCATCGACCCGGACAAGGTGAGCGCTGCCGCCGGCGATGCGGCCGATGCCGTGGGAGACGCGGCCGACGCCGTTGGTCACGCCGCGAGCTCACTCAAGGACGACTTCACCAGTTTGTTCTGATGGATACCCCCGTGGAAGGAACGACCCTGATGGCCTCGACCCTGCCGGTACCGATCGAATTCCGCCTGCCGGACGGGTGGCGCCCGGCGCCTCCAGAGGAGATCGGCGCTCCTGAGGCTGCCTTCGTCGCGCTCCATCCCCAGCCGGACGCTGGTTTCACCGCGAACATCACCGTCGACGGCGAGTTCCGTCCGGGTGCGGCGCTGTCCGAACTCGCCGACGAGTCGGTTCAGCGCTTGCAAGGAGTCGCCGATTCGGTGGTGGTGGTGAGCCGACGCGAGGTTGGCTCCGAGGCCGCGCCCGCCTTGACCCAGAGGCTGACGTTCTCAGCCGTCGTGGGCGGGGCGCGTCGTGGCCTCGTCCAGTCCCAGGTGTATCTGGCCCTGCTGGACGCCGAGGATCCGAGTAAGCGGGCGGTGATCCGGGCGTACCTGACCGCCACTGCGGCACAGCACGACGCCGTCCTGGCGGATTTCCAGGAGTTCATTCGAACAGTTCGTCCAGACGCCGGGGCGGCATCCTAGTGCGTCCCACGGCCCATTGATCACATAATGAGTAATCAGACATTTACAGGTGGTTGATCCAATGGGCTTTTTCGACCTGTTCACCGGCACCAAGCGCCCGAAAGGTGGCGTCGCACCGCGATCTGCCCAAGAGGTCCGTGCGGCATTGCTCGCGATCAACCGGCCGGATCTGCCCTATGTCGTGCGCGCTGGTGCCGCTGAAGGCTCCGAACTGGTGGCAGAGTGGCGTATCCGGGATCCCGCCTGGCACGCATTCTTCGCCCGGACGCAGGTGAGCCGAACCATTCAGATCCGGATGCGCCTCGTCCCGGAGAGCCACGAAGTCCGTGCTCTCGACCGGCAGTGGGAAGTCAACTGGATCGGGGGAACACCTCGGCTGACATTGTCGGCAGAGCAGTCCCGCGGGCAGGCCAGGACGGTCTCCCGGCGCTGGACGGTCGAGCGGGGTGCTGATGGCAGACTCCAGACGACGGAGGAGTTCCTCTTTGACTCCGCAGAGCTGAAGACACCTCTGCAGGAGGCGGTCCTCAGCGCGGGGTGGACATGGCGCGGGGTCCTGTTCAGACTGTGATCCCCACGTGCAGCCCCCGGTTTACCCATGTCACACGCGGTGTATTCGCGTGGCCTACGCGGATAGGTCGGCGGTCGGCGGTCAGGACAAGGGGCGGTAACCAGAAGTCATGGACCTTGCAACCCTGAAGGCGCAGGGGCAGGTGGCGCCGCTCGGCAACGGTTGGCCGGGCTTCGTCCGGTACGACGGGTCGGCGGAAGTCGTGGTCGCCCTTGGCTGTCAGAACAACAAGGATAGGGCTCTGGTGGCGTACGGCGATCTGCTTCAGTGGCCGGAGGACATCAACCCCGTTGCGATCGCCCCCGCAATGTCGCCCTCCGGTTGCACCGGTGTCGGGTAGGAATCCGTTCTGACCCACTCCGAGATGCAGTCCTGTCCGCCGAGAGTGGGCCAATTCGCTGCGCCTTGGTTGCCGGAACGAACCGACGCTGACGAATCGGAGTCACCGGTAGCGGATGACGTGCAGGCCGTGTACGCCCGTCGGGTCGAAGGACACCGGCTTGTCCGACGAACCGTCGATGACCAAGACGCCATCCTGTTGCCGCACCGCGTTCACCAGCCAGCCCACAGCCTCGCGGCCGCGGCCGTCCGTGCGGCGGACCCATACCAGGGCGCGGGCACCGACCGGCAGCGCCGACACCGCGTCCAGCGTCGCCTGCCAGTCCGGATGCTCCGTCACGGACAACACCTGGCCGAGTTGGGCGATCGTCGGCTCGTACCATGACGCATGCTCCGCGGCAGGCGGTGCGGGCAGGCTTGCCGTGCCCGGATCCTCGCCGGCGTCCCAGCGGGCCAGCCAGGCCCAGGGGTCCGAGTTCGGCAGACCGAACGGCGCGGTGTCGTCCTTCGGTACGACCACCGTCGCGTCCAGCATGGCGTTCTGCCACTGCCCGTCATTCAGGAAGCGCCTGCTGTTGCAGGAGAAGACCCAACCGCGCTGCGTCTCGTCCTGGGCGGTCGGCCGGTCCAGTTCCACCTGCCCGCGATAGGTGTCGTCGAGCCAGAGCCGGGCCTTCGCGACCGCCGAGGCGAAGTCGGGTGCCGTTCGCCGCCACGGAGGGCGGCGACCCGCGGACGCCCCGGGCAGGGCCCGGAGGAGGACGATCTCGCGCAGCAGCGGCGCTGTGTCGAGCCGGCCGAGTGAAGCTGTCAGGCCGTCCAGGAGAACGACCTGGCCTTTGTGGTTGTGGGCGTACAGCAGGTTCCCACTGGCCTCTCGGCCGCCGATCTCGCGGCGTACCCAGACCAGGCCCCGGGTGTCCGGTCCGGGCTCGGCGACTGCCCTCACCACGTCGTCCCAGTCGCCGACGGCGACCTTCTCGAAGCCCGGGAAATACCGGCGGCCCATCCTGATCCACCAGCCGGGTGCCTCATCGGCCGGGCGCCAGGGCAATGCCACCGAGGGACAGCCGTTGATCGCGGTGTGGACGGCGATCACGCAGCCGCGGGCATTGATCCGGCGCGGCTGGTCCACGACGCGGGCGGCGGCTTCCTGCGGCCCGGCGGGCTCCAGGTCCGCGAGGGGAGTACTCGGTGCTGGATGGAAGGGCGAGCCACCGTCCCTCGGCACCACGACGGATGACGTGAGCATGGGCGTGTGCGGGTATCCCGGCTGGGGCAGGGTCCGGCAGGCCAGCAGCCATGCCGTGGCCGTCTCGTGCACCGGGTGGGGCGAGGCCAGCTCCACCAGCCCGCCGTAGGTCATGTGCAGCCAGGCCGTGGCCCGCTGTACGGGACTGCTCGACAATGTCAACGGCCCTTCTGCGGGGGCCAGTTACCGGTTGCACACAGGTCCATGTACTCGGCCACGGGGAGATGAGTCGGGGGGAGGTGGGCACCCGCCCCGGCGTGCGGCACGACGACGACGGAGCTGAACGGAGCCATCATCGGGTCGCCCGTGTCGAGGTGCTCCCTGAAGTCGAAGCGCACCGTCCAGCCGTAAGGAAACTCGATGGCCGTGTCCGGCAGTACGACCACGGATTCGGCCCGGTCGGGGTAGGCGAGGGTCTTCAGGAAGTGGGCGGCCGCCGCCGCTGCTTCATCCCTGGTCAGCATCATCCAACTCCATTTCGATACGGGATGTGCCCGATATAGGAGACATTCGGCTCAAGGATTCCGAGACCCCCGCGCTGACCATCCAGGAACACGACACCGTGCTCCGTGTTCAATCCCTGGAAGATGTGCGCCGTACCGTCGGGCCGGGCGATGTACACGGCACTCCTGGAACCCACTCCTCGCGACCGGAGATCGCGGACGAGGTCATCGTAGGAGTCCACCTTGTCGTAGACCCCCTTGGGTCTGTCATGGAGTCCGAGCTCCTTCGGGTCGACATGGTCGGGTGCGTGCTTGGGCGCGGCACTGACCTCTTCACCGTTCAGCCGGCGTTCCACCGCCACGACGTTGTGACTGCAGTTCTGTGTGTATCCGGGCATGCCGGTGTTGTTGACGTCCTTGATGAACGGGAACTCGTCGTCCAGGAACTTGTCCGCCGTGGCCGGATCCACCGAGTGGTAGTGAATGGCCTCCTCGGACACATGGTCCGTGGACCGTGCCAGATGGCTCCACTTCGTTCCCGCGGCGGCATCCGCGCCCGCGTGTTCCAGGCCGCCCTTGGCCATGTTCGCGGCTGTGACCTCCGCGCCCTCCTCCGCTGCCGTGCGCAGGCCGCCGGCCGCGAGGCCGGCGCCGTCCGTGCCGACCAGCTGCGGCAGCAGTCGGCCCATGAACTCGGAAGGGTCCTTCTCGAAGCCGTCAACGGCTGCCTTGAGCGCCCGCTCGGGGTGCGCGGCCGTCGAGACCAGACCGGAGAGCGTCATCGAGACGCCCTGCAGGTACTCGGCCGGGTGGGTGAGGTTGTACGGGTCCATCGGGTCGAGGCCGCGTACGAAGTTGACCAGCCCGGCCGTGCCCTTGACCACGCCGCCGGCGACGTGCAGCAGCTCCGTGGTGGCGGCTTGTGCGCCGTCCGTGAAATCGTCGCCGAGGCGGTCCAGCGGCGGCGGCTCAGCAGGCGCGTGGGCCAGGGCCGCCTTGATCTTGCCGTTGGCGGTGGTGGCGGCGGTGTTGCGCTGTTTGCGCGCTTCACCGAGCTTCTGCCGGGCTGCCTCGATGTCGGCCTTGCCGGGGTCGTGGAACGGCTCGGGCTCCGGGCCCGGGTCCTCGTTCGCCTTGATCTTCGCGTTGTAGGCGTCGATGCGCTTGTTGTACGCGCTGACGGCCGACTCGGACGCCTTCTTGCCGTGCGCGTAGAGCGCGATGGCTTCCCTGGCCTGCTCCTGCGCCCACTTCACGGTCTCCGCGTAGGCCGTCAGCGCGTCCGAGGCGGCCTCGCACGCGTCGGCCGCGTACAGCCACTTCGCCGGGTGCACGTCGAGCTTCTTGCGGAAGGCGTCACCGCCGTGGCCCTTCCAGCCGGAGGAGTCCACCTTCTTCAGGCCGGCGCTGACCTTTTCGAAGGCGGTGAAGAAGTCCTTCAGGTGCTTGGCGGTCGCCACGATCTTGCCGTGGTCGCCGTGCACCAGATCCTTGGGGTCGTCGCTCTCGCCGAGCTGCTGCTCGCCAGGCGTGGCACCGAGGTCCGAGGCGATCTCGTCGCCCCAGTCCTCCACTTTCCGGGCCGCGCCGTGGTAGCCGGCCGCGTCAAGCCCTTGGCCGATCTTGTGAGCGCCGTAGTCGATGCCTGCGCCGACCACCTTCTTGGTGTCGTCGGCGAGCTTCTCGCCTTTGTCGAGGGCCCAGTTGGCACCGTCCTCCAGGCCGTGCCCGATGTCCCCGAGGAGGCCCATCAGCCCTCACCCCCGCCCTGCTGCATCCGGGCGCGCTCCTCGGGCGAGGGGCCGAAGGTGTCGTCGAGGAACTTGTCGTACTGCGAGTCCGACACGCCGAAGGCGCCGTGCATGTCCGCCGGGTTCATGCCCGGCAGGCCGGTGATGTGGGACGTCATCACGTCGCGGCCGGCATCCTTCCAGCCCTGGAGACTGGTGTCGTAGGCCCGCTCGAAGGACTGCTTGCTGTAGTCGGGGTGCAGGTCCTGGGTGGCGATCTGGCCCCACCCCTGCTTGGTGACCTCGTCCTCCGACGCGTGCGGATTTCCGATCAGCGAGTTCAGCCCGATCTTCATCGTGCCTTTGACGTACTGATCGGTCTCGTAGTACGTCCCGGCCGCCATGCCCGTCTTCGCGGCCAGGGCGTTGCCCTCGTTGATCAGCGAGCGCACGCCCCACTCCCAGCGCTCGCAGAAGGAGTGGAAGGTGCCCGTGAGGGTCTCGTCGCCCAGTTCCAGGCCGGACAGTTCCAGCTGGCTGAAGCCCCGCCCGGCACCCGCCATGCCGACCATGCCGAGGTCCTTCAGCTCGCCCAGGGCCAGGGTGAGCCCCTGCGCGATCTCGTCGAGGCCGCCGGCCGCGAGGTCCGCTCCGCTTGCCGGCGCTCCCGCGCCCCCGTTCATCGCTCCTCCTCCGCCGGGCCGGTCGCAGCCGCGTCGCCCGCATATCCCCTGTTGACCGCGTACGCGTCCGGAACGATCCCCGCGACCGGCGGAAACAGCACCGCGCGTTCCTCGCCGTCGGCCGCGTCCAGCGCGACACCGCAGGGCACCCCCGCCCGCGGGACGGCCGTGTCGAGAAGCCGGGCGCCGAGCACCGTCTCGTACGCCCACTCCTCGCCGCCCTGGCCCCGGGCCAGCGCGTAGCGCGCGAGCGCCGGCTCGTCGGAGAACGCCATGATCCAGCGGACACGACCGAAATCGACGGTCAGCCACCCCTGGTCCTGGACAGGGACGAGCACGGCCGTGTCCCGGAACGTCGCGAGCGCCTCGGTGAACCGGCTCCGCCGGGCGTCGGCCCCTGCCTGGTCGGCCTCGGGCGAGCCGGGCGGCGGTGCGGCCGCGGCCTGTGACCCGGCCTGTGGCCGGCGGGCCGATGTCCTGGCAGTCGTCTGCGTGGCGGAGGCCGGTGGAGAATCCGGGTGCCGTGCGGGACCGGCCATGTCCGCGTAGTCGGCGAGACGTGAGCGTCGAAACGGCGCCTGCTCGCCGCCCCTCCCCAAGTCAGTCATGCGACAAACGGTGGCACAAGAGTGATCGTCGCCGGCCACCGCACCCCGGGGTGGTCGCACGCGTCCCGAAGGTGTCCACAAGACCTTCACGCGCCGGCATCGCCTCGCGGGGCCGCCCCAGGACCGGCCGGCCTCCGCCCCCGGTTTGACCTACGTCACGCCCGGGGTAATCTCTACGGCTCGATTGGCGGTCTGCCCACCCCATATGGCAGACTGTCCGAGTTGCTCGGTCGAGTGTTGATGCTGCGCGCCTCCCGCCGGGAGGACCGGAAGCGAGTCCCACAGTACTCGTCGCCCTAACTGCCTGAATGGCAGCACTGGGGCGGACGTACGGGAATCTTCCGGGAAGTGTGGGCGCGGCACCGGCCAGGCGCCCGGTGGGCCCGAGGTCCCCGGTCCGCGGTTCCGGAAGGGCCGTCGCATTCCCCGCAGGGATGTTCGAACAAGGGGCATCTGTGTCAGCGGGAGCGCGACACGCCCGACCGCGTGGGTCGGAGGAGTGACGGCAGCAGAAGGAATCCGCCGGGTTCCAGAGCGTGAGAAGAGACAGGACTACTGAGTAGCCATGGCGGGACAGAAGATCCGCATCCGGCTCAAGGCCTACGACCACGAGGTCATCGACTCCTCGGCGAAGAAGATCGTCGAGACGGTGACCCGCACTGGTGCGTCGGTCGCGGGCCCGGTGCCGCTGCCCACTGAGAAGAACGTGTACTGCGTCATCAAGTCGCCGCACAAGTACAAGGACTCGCGCGAGCACTTCGAGATGCGCACGCACAAGCGCCTGATCGACATCCTCGACCCGACCCCCAAGACCGTTGACTCTCTGATGCGACTCGACCTGCCGGCCGGTGTCGACATCGAGATCAAGCTCTGAGGCTGGTGGGCTGAGAATGGCTAAGCAGATCAAGGGCATCCTGGGCGAGAAGCTCGGCATGACGCAGGTGTGGGACGAGAACAACCGTGTTGTTCCGGTCACCGTCGTCAAGGCCGGCCCCAACGTCGTGACCCAGGTTCGTACCAACGACGTCGACGGCTACGAGTCGGTCCAGATCGCCTTCGGCGAGATCGACCCGCGCAAGGTGAACAAGCCCCTCAAGGGCCACTTCGCCAAGGCCGACGTCACCCCCCGTCGTCACCTCGTCGAGATCCGCACCGCGGACGCCTCCGAGTACACGCTGGGCCAGGAGATCACCGCCGAGGTGTTCGAGGCCGGCGTGAAGGTCGACGTCACCGGCAAGAGCAAGGGCAAGGGCTTCGCCGGTGTCATGAAGCGCCACAACTTCGGTGGCCTCGGCGCCGGACACGGCACCCAGCGCAAGCACCGCTCCCCCGGTTCCATCGGTGGCTGCGCCACCCCGGGCCGTGTGTTCAAGGGCCTCCGCATGGCGGGTCGCATGGGCAACGAGCGGGTCACCACCCAGAACCTGACCGTCCACGCCGTTGACGCGGAGAAGGGTCTGCTGCTCATCAAGGGCGCGGTTCCCGGTCCGAACGGCGGCCTCGTCCTGGTCCGCACCGCGGCCAAGGGGGCCTGAGGTAACCGATGAGCACTGTTGACATCCTTTCGCCGGCTGGCGAGAAGGCCGGTTCCGTCGAGCTCCCCGCGGAGATCTTCGACGCCAAGGTCAGCGTTCCGCTGATCCACCAGGTCGTCGTCGCGCAGCTGGCCGCTGCCCGCCAGGGCACGCACAAGACCAAGACCCGCGGTGAAGTCCGTGGTGGCGGCAAGAAGCCGTACCGCCAGAAGGGCACCGGTCGCGCCCGCCAGGGTTCGACCCGCGCGCCGCAGTTCGCCGGTGGTGGCGTCGTGCACGGTCCCGTGCCGCGCGACTACTCGCAGCGCACCCCGAAGAAGATGAAGGCCGCCGCCCTGCGCGGTGCCCTCACCGACCGGGCGCGTCACAACCGCATCCACGTCGTCTCCGGCGTGGTCGAGGGCGGGACCCCCAGCACCAAGGCCGCCAAGTCGCTGTTCGGCAAGATCTCGGAGCGCAAGAACCTGCTCCTGGTCGTCGACCGCGCCGACGAGGCCGCGTGGCTGTCCGCCCGTAACCTGCCCCAGGTCCACATCCTGGAGCCGGGCCAGCTGAACACGTACGACGTTCTCGTCTCGGACGACGTGGTCTTCACCCAGGCCGCTTTCGAGTCCTTCGTGTCTGGCCCCAAGGCCGCTGACACCGAAGGGAGCGAGGCCTGATGGCTACGCGTCACCCGAGCATTGCCTCGAAGGCCGCCAAGGCGGCCAAGGCCGCGCGCGTCGCCAAGGCGCGCCGTCACGCCGCCGAGGGCAAGAACACCGTCGAGACCCCGCTGAGCAAGTCCTTCACGGACCCCCGTGACGTGCTGCTCAAGCCGGTTGTCTCCGAGAAGAGCTACGCGCTCCTCGACGAGAACAAGTACACGTTCGTCGTCGCCCCGGGCGCCAACAAGACCCAGATCAAGCAGGCCGTCCAGGCGGTCTTCGACGTCAAGGTCACCGGGGTCAACACGATCAACCGTCAGGGCAAGCGCAAGCGCACGAAGACCGGCTTCGGTCAGCGTGCCGCCACCAAGCGCGCGATCGTGACCCTCGCCGAGGGCGACCGTATCGACATCTTCGGCGGTCCGACCGCCTAAGGGCGGTCCGGATCGTCCGATATCGGACGAGGACTGAGAAATGGGAATCCGCAAGTACAAGCCGACTACGCCGGGCCGTCGTGGCGCCAGCGTCGCCGACTTCGTCGAGGTCACGCGGTCCACGCCGGAGAAGTCGCTGGTCCGCCCCCTGCACAGCAAGGGCGGCCGTAACAACGCCGGTCGTGTGACCGTTCGCCACCAGGGTGGCGGACACAAGCGCGCCTACCGCGTGATCGACTTCCGTCGTCACGACAAGGACGGCGTGCCGGCGAAGGTCGCGCACATCGAGTACGACCCCAACCGCACCGCGCGCATCGCGCTGCTGCACTACGCCGACGGCGAGAAGCGCTACATCCTCGCCCCGCGCAACCTGCAGCAGGGTGACCGCGTCGAGAACGGTCCCGGGGCCGACATCAAGCCGGGCAACAACCTGGCCCTCCGCAACATCCCGGTCGGTACCACGATCCACGCGATCGAGCTCCGTCCCGGTGGCGGTGCCAAGTTCGCCCGCTCCGCCGGTGCCTCCGTGCAGCTGCTCGCGAAGGAGGGCTCCTACGCCCACCTGCGCATGCCGTCCGGTGAGGTCCGCCTGGTCGACGTCCGCTGCCGCGCCACCATCGGCGAGGTCGGCAACGCCGAGCAGAGCAACATCAACTGGGGTAAGGCCGGCCGTAAGCGGTGGCTGGGCGTTCGCCCGACCGTCCGTGGTGTCGTGATGAACCCGGTTGACCACCCGCACGGTGGTGGTGAGGGCCGGACCTCCGGTGGTCGTCACCCTGTGTCCCCGTGGGGCAAGAAGGAAGGCCGTACTCGTTCGCCCAAGAAGGCGTCGAACAAGTACATCGTCCGCCGCCGCAAGACGAACAAGAAGCGCTAAGGACGGGTTGAGATGCCTCGTAGCCTGAAGAAGGGGCCCTTCGTCGACGACCACCTGATCAAGAAGGTGGACGCCCAGAACGAAGCCGGCACCAAGAACGTCATCAAGACCTGGTCCCGCCGCTCGATGATCGTCCCGGCCATGCTGGGCCACACGCTCGCGGTGCACAACGGCAAGACCCACATCCCGGTGTTCGTCACCGAGTCGATGGTCGGCCACAAGCTCGGCGAGTTCTCGCCGACGCGCACCTTCCGGGGTCACGTCAAGGAAGACCGGAAGTCGAAGCGCCGCTAGTAGCGGATCGCATTCAGACACGTAAGTAACTGAAGGGACAACCATGGAAGCCAGGGCCCAGGCGCGGTACATCCGCGTCACGCCCATGAAGGCCCGCCGCGTGGTGGACCTCATCCGTGGCATGGACGCCACGGAGGCCCAGGCTGTTCTGCGATTCGCTCCGCAGGCAGCCTCCGTGCCGGTCGGCAAGGTGCTCGACAGCGCCATTGCCAACGCCGCGCACAACTACGACCACACCGACGCCGACAGCCTCTACATCTCCGAGGCCTACGTCGACGAGGGCCCGACCCTGAAGCGGTTCCGTCCGCGTGCCCAGGGCCGTGCCTACCGGATCCGCAAGCGGACCAGCCACATCACCGTGGTCGTCAGCAGCAAGGAAGGAACCCGGTAATGGGCCAGAAGGTTAACCCGCATGGGTTCCGGCTCGGTGTCACGACCGACTTCAAGTCGCGTTGGTACGCCGACAAGCTGTACAAGGACTACGTCAAGGAAGACGTCGCCATCCGTCGGATGATGACGTCCGGCATGGAGCGCGCCGGTATCTCCAAGGTGGAGATCGAGCGCACCCGTGACCGCGTCCGCGTGGACATCCACACCGCTCGCCCGGGCATCGTCATCGGCCGCCGCGGCGCCGAGGCCGACCGCATCCGCGGTGACCTGGAGAAGCTGACCGGCAAGCAGGTCCAGCTGAACATCCTCGAGGTCAAGAACCCGGAGACGGACGCTCAGCTGGTGGCCCAGGCCGTCGCCGAGCAGCTGTCCTCCCGCGTCTCCTTCCGCCGTGCCATGCGCAAGAGCATGCAGTCGGCGATGAAGGCCGGCGCCAAGGGCATCAAGATCCAGTGCGGTGGCCGCCTCGGCGGCGCCGAGATGTCCCGCTCGGAGTTCTACCGCGAGGGCCGCGTGCCCCTGCACACGCTCCGCGCGAACGTGGACTACGGCTTCTTCGAGGCCAAGACGACCTTCGGCCGCATCGGTGTGAAGGTCTGGATCTACAAGGGCGACGTCAAGAACATCGCCGAGGTCCGCGCCGAGAACGCTGCCGCCCGTGCGGGTAACCGCCCGGCCCGCGGTGGCGCCGACCGCCCGGCCCGTGGTGGCCGCGGTGGCGAGCGGCGCGGTCGCAAGCCGCAGCAGGCTGCCGGCGCCGAGGCCCCCAAGGCCGAGGCTCCCGCCGCCGCTCCGGCTGAGAGCACCGGAACGGAGGCCTGACCGTCATGCTGATCCCCCGTAGGGTCAAGCACCGCAAGCAGCACCACCCGAAGCGCAACGGTATGTCCAAGGGTGGAACGCAGGTTGCGTTCGGCGAGTACGGCATCCAGGCGCTGACCCCGGCCTACGTGACGAACCGCCAGATCGAGGCGGCTCGTATCGCGATGACCCGCCACATCAAGCGTGGCGGCAAGGTCTGGATCAACATCTACCCGGACCGTCCCCTCACCAAGAAGCCGGCCGAGACCCGCATGGGTTCCGGTAAGGGTTCCCCGGAGTGGTGGATCGCCAACGTCAAGCCCGGACGTGTGATGTTCGAGCTGTCGTACCCCAACGAGAAGATCGCCCGTGAGGCGCTGACCCGTGCGGCCCACAAGCTGCCGATGAAGTGCCGGATCGTCAAGCGCGAGGCAGGTGAAGCGTGATGTCGGCCGGTACCAAGGCGTCCGAGCTGCGCGAGCTGGGCAACGAGGAGCTTCTGGCGAAGCTCCGCGAGGCCAAGGAAGAGCTGTTCAACCTCCGCTTCCAGGCGGCGACCGGTCAGCTCGAGAACCACGGTCGGCTGAAGGCCGTCCGCAAGGACATCGCGCGGATCTACACCCTGATGCGTGAGCGCGAGCTGGGCATCGAGACGGTGGAGAGCGCCTGATGAGTGAGAGCAACGTGACTGAGCAGACTGCAGAGGCCCGCGGCTTCCGCAAGACCCGTGAGGGTCTCGTCGTCAGCGACAAGATGGACAAGACCGTCGTCGTCGCCGTCGAGGACCGCGTCAAGCACGCGCTGTACGGCAAGGTCATCCGCCGTACCAACAAGCTCAAGGCGCACGACGAGCAGAACGCCGCGGGTGTCGGCGACCGCGTCCTCCTGATGGAGACCCGGCCGCTGTCCGCGACGAAGCGCTGGCGCGTCGTCGAGATCCTCGAGAAGGCCAAGTAATTTCCTGCGGGGCAAACCCCGCAGGTCAGTTCCGCCAGGCTCCGGGGGCCGTTGAAAGACGGCCCCCGGGGAACCGGCAGACGATCAGGAGATAGACGTGATCCAGCAGGAGTCGCGACTGCGTGTCGCCGACAACACTGGTGCGAAGGAGATCCTTTGCATCCGTGTGCTCGGTGGCTCCGGTCGCCGCTACGCGGGCATCGGTGACGTCATCGTCGCCACCGTCAAGGACGCGATCCCCGGTGGCAACGTGAAGAAGGGTGACGTCGTCAAGGCGGTCATCGTTCGCACCGTCAAGGAGCGCCGCCGTCCGGACGGCTCGTACATCCGCTTCGACGAGAACGCCGCCGTCATTCTGAAGAACGACGGCGACCCTCGCGGCACCCGCATCTTCGGCCCGGTCGGCCGTGAGCTGCGCGAGAAGAAGTTCATGAAGATCATCTCGCTCGCGCCGGAGGTGCTGTAAGCATGAAGATCAAGAAGGGCGACCTGGTCCAGGTCATCACCGGCAAGGACAAGGGCAAGCAGGGCAAGGTCATTGCCGCTTACCCGCGCGAGGAGCGTGTCCTGGTCGAGGGTGTCAACCGGGTCAAGAAGCACACCAAGGCCGGTCCGACCGCTCGCGGTTCCCAGGCCGGCGGCATCGTGACCACCGAGGCCCCGATCCACGTGTCCAACGTTCAGCTGGTCGTGGAGAAGGACGGCAACAAGGTCGTCACGCGTGTCGGTTACCGCTTCGACGAAGAGGGCAACAAGATCCGCGTTGCCAAGCGGACGGGTGAGGACATCTGATGGCTACCACCACGACTCCGCGTCTGAAGACGAAGTACCGCGAGGAGATCGCGGGCAAGCTGCGTGACGAGTTCAAGTACGAGAACGTCATGCAGGTTCCCGGCCTCGTGAAGATCGTGGTCAACATGGGTGTGGGCGACGCCGCCCGCGACTCCAAGCTGATCGAGGGCGCCATCCGCGACCTCACCACGATCACCGGTCAGAAGCCGGCCGTCACCAAGGCCCGCAAGTCCATCGCGCAGTTCAAGCTGCGTGAGGGCCAGCCGATCGGTGCCCACGTCACGCTCCGTGGCGACCGCATGTGGGAGTTCCTGGACCGCACCCTGTCGCTCGCGCTGCCGCGCATCCGCGACTTCCGCGGCCTGTCCCCCAAGCAGTTCGACGGCCGTGGCAACTACACCTTCGGTCTCACGGAGCAGGTCATGTTCCACGAGATCGACCAGGACAAGATCGACCGTACCCGGGGCATGGACATCACCGTGGTGACCACGGCGACCAACGACGCTGAGGGCCGTGCGCTCCTTCGTCACCTCGGCTTCCCGTTCAAGGAGGCGTGAGCGAGATGGCGAAGAAGGCTCTGATTGCCAAGGCTGCTCGCAAGCCCAAGTTCGGTGTGCGTGGCTACACCCGCTGCCAGCGCTGCGGCCGTCCGCACTCCGTGTACCGCAAGTTCGGCCTGTGCCGCGTGTGCCTTCGTGAGATGGCTCACCGTGGCGAGCTGCCGGGCGTGACCAAGAGCTCCTGGTAATCCCCTTATTAGGGATTCCTGGACCTCTCGGTAAGCAACCGGGACGGCAGGGGACCCCGCCCTCATGGCTTAGGCTAGGAGGGTTGGGCCTCTGCCGCCCTGAACGACTTACTACGCCGTAGGTCCCCGCGCCGCACCCGTCCCGTCTCAAGAAGTACGGGGAGAGGGATGGCGCATATAGGAAACCCCGGCGAGAAAGGCCACAGGCCAATTCATGACCATGACTGATCCGATCGCAGACATGCTGACTCGTCTGCGGAACGCGAACTCGGCGTACCACGACACCGTGACGATGCCGGCGTCCAAGATCAAGTCTCACATCGCGGAGATCCTCCAGCAGGAGGGCTTCATCACGGGCTGGCGCGTCGAGGACGCCGAGGTCGGCAAGAACCTCACCCTCGAGCTGAAGTTCGGCCCGAACCGTGAGCGCTCCATCGCGGGCATCAAGCGGATCTCCAAGCCCGGTCTCCGGGTGTACGCGAAGTCCACCAACCTGCCGAAGGTGCTGGGCGGCCTCGGCGTGGCGATCATCTCCACGTCGCACGGGCTCCTCACCGACAAGCAGGCCGGCAAGAAGGGCGTGGGTGGGGAAGTCCTCGCCTACGTCTGGTAGCAGAAGGGAACGGAGGAAACAGCTATGTCGCGCATCGGCAAGCTCCCCATCGCGGTTCCCGCCGGCGTGGACGTCACCATCGACGGCCGTACGGTCTCGGTCAAGGGCCCCAAGGGCGAGCTGACCCACACCGTCTCGGCGCCGATCGAGGTCGCCAAGGGCGAGGACGGCACCCTGCAGGTGACCCGCCCCAACGACGAGCGTCAGAACAAGGCCCTCCACGGCCTGTCCCGCACGCTGGTGGCGAACATGATCACCGGCGTGACCCAGGGTTACGTGAAGAAGCTCGAGATCAGCGGTGTCGGTTACCGCGTGACCGCCAAGGGTTCGAACCTGGAGTTCGCTCTCGGTTACAGCCACCCGATCCTGGTCGAGGCCCCCGAGGGGATCACCTTCAAGGTGGAGACCCCGACCCGCTTCCAGGTCGAGGGCATCGACAAGCAGAAGGTCGGCGAGGTTGCGGCCAACATCCGCAAGCTGCGCAAGCCCGACCCGTACAAGGCCAAGGGCGTCAAGTACGAGGGCGAAGTCATCCGCCGCAAGGTCGGAAAGGCGGGTAAGTAAGCCATGGCATACGGGCAGAAGATCCTCAAGGGCGACGCCTACAAGCGCGCCGCGATCAAGCGCCGTCACATCCGGATCCGCAAGCGGATCGCCGGTACGGCGGAGCGCCCCCGTCTGGTCGTGACCCGCTCCAACCGCCACATCGTGGCGCAGGTGATCGACGACCTGAAGGGCCACACCCTGGCGTCGGCGTCCACCCTGGACGCGTCGATCCGTGGCGGCGAGGCCGACAAGTCCGCGCAGGCCAAGCAGGTCGGCGCCCTGGTCGCCGAGCGTGCCAAGGCCGCCGGTGTCGAGGCCGTCGTGTTCGACCGTGGTGGCAACCAGTACGCCGGGCGCATCGCCGCCCTGGCGGACGCCGCCCGCGAGGCCGGGCTCAAGTTCTGAGCCGCTTGTAGCTAGCGGAAAGAGAGAGGTAATCCAATGGCTGGACCCCAGCGCCGCGGAAGCGGTGCCGGTGGCGGCGAGCGGCGGGACCGGAAGGGCCGTGACGGCGGCGCTGCTGCCGCCGAGAAGACCGCGTACGTTGAGCGCGTTGTCGCGATCAACCGCGTCGCCAAGGTTGTGAAGGGTGGTCGTCGCTTCAGCTTCACCGCGCTGGTCGTGGTGGGCGACGGTGACGGCACCGTGGGTGTCGGTTACGGCAAGGCCAAGGAGGTGCCGGCCGCCATCGCCAAGGGCGTTGAGGAGGCCAAGAAGCACTTCTTCAAGGTCCCCCGGATCCAGGGCACCATCCCGCACCCGATCCAGGGTGAGAAGGCTGCCGGCGTCGTGCTGCTCAAGCCCGCGTCCCCGGGTACCGGTGTGATCGCCGGTGGTCCGGTGCGTGCCGTGCTGGAGTGCGCCGGTATCCACGACGTGCTGTCGAAGTCGCTCGGCTCCGACAACGCCATCAACATCGTGCACGCGACCGTGGAGGCCCTGAAGGGCCTGCAGCGTCCCGAGGAGATCGCGGCCCGCCGTGGTCTGCCGCTTGAGGACGTCGCCCCCGCGGCTCTTCTCCGTGCGCGTGCCGGGGCGGGTGCGTAATCATGGCGCAGCTCAAGATCACGCAGGTCAAGTCCTACATCGGCAGCAAGCAGAACCACCGTGACACCCTGCGGTCGCTTGGTCTCAAGGGGATCAACACCGTGGTCGTCAAGGAGGACCGCCCCGAGTTCCGCGGAATGGTGCACACCGTCCGCCACCTCGTGACGGTCGAGGAGGTCGACTGATCATGGCGGAGCAGAACCCGCTGAAGATCCACAACCTCCGTCCCGCCCCGGGCGCCAAGACCGCCAAGACCCGTGTGGGTCGTGGTGAGGCGTCGAAGGGTAAGACGGCCGGTCGTGGTACCAAGGGCACCAAGGCCCGCTACCAGGTTCCGGAGCGCTTCGAGGGTGGCCAGATGCCGCTGCACATGCGCCTCCCGAAGCTGAAGGGCTTCAAGAACCCGTTCAAGACCGAGTACCAGGTCGTGAACCTCGACAAGCTGGCCGCGCTCTACCCGGAGGGTGGCGAGGTCACCGTCGAGTCGCTGGTGGCCAAGGGTGCCGTTCGCAAGAACAGCCTCGTCAAGGTCCTCGGCCAGGGCGAGATCTCGGTGGCGCTGCAGGTGACGGTCGACGCCGTCTCCGGCTCCGCCAAGGAGAAGATCACCGCCGCCGGCGGTACGGTCACCGAGCTGGTCTGAGCCCCTCAGGTCCACTCGATGACGTGAACGATCCCGACCGGGGATACTCCACAAAAGGGGTATCCCCGGTTGGTCGTTCCTAGGGCGGGGCTCTCGCCGGTAAGGTGGCCAGCACTGCCTACTTTCACCGGGTGCTTCCCATGGGGCACCCTGAGCGGCAGTTGACCGTTAGCTATTCGTCTGTATCCGTCGAACCTCAAGACCGTCACCCTTGACGCAGTTGCGCGGGGGTCGCAGGAGGCACCGTGCTCACCGCGTTCGCCCGGGCGTTCAGGACGCCCGACCTGCGCAAGAAGCTGCTCTTCACGCTGGCCATCATCGTGGTCTACCGGGTCGGTACCCACATCCCGATCCCCGGCGTCAACTACCAGGCCGTCCAGCGGTGTGTGACCGAGGCCCAGGGCAACCAGGGCCTGTTCGGCCTCGTGAACATGTTCAGCGGCGGTGCGCTGCTGCAGATCACGGTCTTCGCGCTCGGCATCATGCCGTACATCACGGCCAGCATCATCCTTCAGCTGCTGACCGTGGTCATCCCGCGCCTGGAAGCCCTCAAGAAGGAGGGCCAGGCCGGCACGGCGAAGATCACGCAGTACACCCGCTATCTCACCGTGGCGCTCGCCATCCTGCAGGGCACCGGCCTGGTCGCCACCGCCCGCAGCGGCGCGCTCTTCAACGGCTGCTCGGTCGCGTCGAGCATCGTCCCCGACCAGGCGATCTTCACGACGATCACCATGGTCATCTGCATGACCGCCGGTACGGCCGTCGTGATGTGGCTCGGTGAGCTGATCACCGACCGCGGCATCGGCAACGGCATGTCGATTCTGATGTTCATCTCGATCGCCGCGACCTTCCCGTCCGCCCTGTGGGCGATCAAGAAGCAGGGCACCCTGGCCGGCGGCTGGATCGAGTTCGGCACCGTGATCCTGGTCGGCCTGGTCATGGTCGGTCTGGTCGTCTTCGTCGAGCAGGCCCAGCGCCGCATCCCGGTCCAGTACGCCAAGCGCATGATCGGCCGTCGTTCCTACGGTGGTACGTCCACGTACATCCCGCTCAAGGTGAACCAGGCGGGTGTGATTCCCGTCATCTTCGCCTCCTCGCTGCTCTACATCCCGGCACTCGTGGCGCAGTTCGCGGGGGGCAATTCGCACTGGAAGCAGTGGATCCAGCAGAACCTCACCAAGGGCGACCACCCGATTTACATCACTCTGTACTTCTTGCTCATCGTGTTCTTCGCGTTCTTCTACGTGGCGATCTCCTTCAACCCCGAGGAAGTCGCCGACAACATGAAGAAGTATGGTGGCTTCATCCCGGGCATCCGGGCTGGCCGACCGACCGCTGAGTACCTCAGCTACGTGCTCAACCGGATCACCTGGCCGGGTTCGCTGTATCTGGGTCTGATCGCTCTCGTACCGACAATGGCGTTGGTCGGCTTCGGGGCAAGCCAGAACTTCCCCTTCGGCGGGACCAGCATCCTGATCATCGTGGGTGTCGGTCTTGAGACGGTGAAGCAGATCGAGAGCCAGCTCCAGCAGCGCAATTACGAAGGGTTCCTCCGCTGATGCGTATCGTCCTCGTCGGGCCGCCGGGTGCCGGTAAGGGAACGCAAGCCGTCCGTCTCGCAGAGAAGCTGGCGATCCCGCACATCTCCACGGGTGACCTCTTCCGGGCCAACATCAGCCAGCAGACGGAGCTGGGCAAGCTCGCGAAGTCCTACATGGACGCCGGCAACCTCGTCCCGGACGAGGTCACCATCGCCATGGCCAAGGACCGCATGGAGCAGCCGGACGCCGAGGGCGGCTTCCTGCTGGACGGCTTCCCGCGGAACGTCTCGCAGGCCGAGGCGCTGGACGAGCTGCTGCGCACCGAGGGCATCACGCTGGACGCGGTCCTGGACCTGGAGGTCCCGGAGGACGAGGTCGTCAAGCGCATCGCCGGCCGCCGCATCTGCCGCAACGACTCCTCGCACGTCTTCCACGTGACGTACAGCAAGCCGAAGAAGGAAGGCGTCTGCGACGTCTGCGGCGGCGAGCTGTACCAGCGCGACGACGACTCCGAGGACACCGTCCGCAAGCGGCTGGAGGTCTACCACACGCAGACCGAGCCGATCATCGACTACTACAAGGCGCAGGGCCTGGTCGTGACGATCTCCTCCCTGGGCCCGGTGGACGAGATCACGCAGCGGGCGCTGGCGGCACTCAAGAGCAAGTAGATCGCGGTCCTACCGGCCGCGGTGCCCTTCACCGGGCGCCGCGGCCGTACTGTTGTGTACGTAACCCAGTCGATGTGAGTGAGGGAGAGCGCAGGCCCCATGGTGCAGATCAAGACGCCCGAGCAGATCGCGAAGATGCGTGCGGCGGGCCTGGTCGTAGCCGCCATCCACGCGGCCACCCGTGAGGCCGCGGTGCCCGGCGCCTCCACCAAGGACCTCGACGAGGTCGCCCGCAAGGTCCTCGCCGAGCACGGCGCCAAGTCGAACTTCCTGGGCTACGGCGGCTTCCCCGCGACCATCTGCACCTCGGTGAACGACGTGGTCGTCCACGGCATCCCCTCCGACGACGTCGTCCTCAAGGACGGCGACATCATCTCCATCGACTGCGGCGCGATCATCGACGGCTGGCACGGCGACGCCGCCTACACGGCCTTCGTGGGCTCCGGTCACGCCCCGGAGCTGGTCGAGCTCTCCCGGGTGACCGAGGAGTCGATGTGGGCCGGCATCGCGGCCATGAAGCAGGGCAACCGCCTGGTCGACGTCTCGCGGGCCATCGAGACGTACATCCGCCGCCAGCCCAAGCCGGGCGGCGGCAAGTACGGGATCATCGAGGACTACGGCGGCCACGGCATCGGCACCGAGATGCACATGGACCCGCACCTGCTGAACTACGTCGACCGGCGCCGCGGCAAGGGCCCCAAGCTGGTGCCCGGCTTCTGCCTCGCGATCGAGCCCATGGTGTCGCTCGGCACTCCGCGCACGGAGGTCCTGTCGGACGACTGGACGGTCATCACCACGGACGGCACCTGGTCCTCCCACTGGGAGCACTCCGTCGCGCTGACGGCGGAGGGCCCGCTGGTGCTCACCGCTCCCGACGGCGGCAAGGCGAAGCTGGCGGAGTACGGCATCACGGCTGCTCCCGACCCCCTGGCATAGGGATCTCCCTCATGGGGCAGACTTTCTCGATTCGCCTTTCCCGGTGTGCCGACGTAGACTGACTCGTCGGCTCTCGTGCACCCTCATGCCTGCGTGCTTGCGAGTGTGACGAAAGCCGGTCAAGGTAGTCGATTCGAAGGGCGAAGCGTGGCCAAGAAGCAAGGTGCCATCGAGATCGAGGGCACTGTCGTCGAGTCTCTTCCGAACGCCATGTTCAAGGTCGAGCTCCAGAACGGCCACCAGGTCCTGGCACACATCAGCGGCAAGATGCGTATGCACTACATCCGCATCCTCCCTGACGACCGGGTCGTGGTGGAGCTTTCTCCGTACGACCTGACGCGTGGCCGGATCGTCTACCGGTACAAGTAGATCTTGCCCGCATCCCGTCTCGGCGGGGTGGTGGCACTGACCCGGAGAACCTCAATCCAATGAAGGTCAAGCCGAGCGTCAAGAAGATCTGCGACAAGTGCAGGGTGATCCGCCGTCACGGTCGGGTCATGGTCATCTGCGAGAACCCGCGCCACAAGCAGCGCCAGGGCTGACGCACGACCTGAACCCTCTGCACCTCCATCGCAGAGATTCGCGCGACGCGAGCTGAATATGTTCATACGCAGGACCCAAGCCGTCGCGAGCGGCTTGACACCCCCGGTTCGGAGGCCGGGGACCCGGTTCGTACCTGGTACGGCGGCCGGGAGCCGGTTCTGTGGAAGACCTCCGAAGATCACCAGGAGCCATTGAATGGCACGCGTTTCCGGTGTTGACATCCCGCGCGAAAAGCGCGTGGAGGTCGCCCTCACCTACGTGTTCGGCATCGGCCGGACCCTCTCGAAGGAGACGCTGGCTGCGACCGGCGTCGACCCGAACACCCGTGTTCGTGACCTGACCGAAGAGCAGCTGGTCGCGATCCGCGAGTACGTCGACAACAACATCAAGACCGAGGGTGACCTCCGTCGCGAGATCCAGGCCGACATCCGCCGCAAGGTCGAGATCGGCTGCTACCAGGGTCTCCGTCACCGTCGCGGTCTGCCCGTCCGCGGTCAGCGCACCAGCACCAACGCCCGTACCCGCAAGGGCCCGCGTCGCGCCATCGCCGGCAAGAAGAAGCCGGGCAAGAAGTAGTCCGCAGCGGACACCTGTCCACGGTCTTCGCTGTAGGACCGACCACCTCCCGTAGGAGTTAGTAGATGCCCCCCAAGGGACGTCAGGGCGCTGCCAAGAAGGTGCGCCGCAAGGAAAAGAAGAACGTCGCTCACGGCCACGCGCACATCAAGAGCACGTTCAACAACACGATCGTCTCGATCACGGACCCGTCCGGCAACGTGATCTCCTGGGCCTCCGCCGGCCACGTCGGCTTCAAGGGCTCCCGGAAGTCCACGCCGTTCGCCGCGCAGATGGCCGCCGAGTCGGCTGCCCGCCGCGCCCAGGAGCACGGCATGCGCAAGGTCGACGTGTTCGTCAAGGGCCCGGGCTCCGGTCGTGAGACCGCGATCCGCTCCCTGCAGGCCACGGGCCTTGAGGTCGGCTCCATCCAGGACGTCACCCCGACCCCGCACAACGGCTGCCGCCCGCCGAAGCGCCGCCGCGTCTGACGCACCGGCTGCTTCAGGGCTTTTCGGGCGGTACGGCTCCGTAAAAGGGCCGTATCGCCCGTACCCTTGCAGTACCCGCGCTTTTCATGGGCGCGGTTTCCGTCGGGCGTCAAATAGCGGGCGCCCACGAATGAAGGATCTGATCCACACATGCTGATCGCTCAGCGTCCCTCGTTGACCGAAGAGGTCGTCGACGAGTTCCGCTCCCGGTTCGTGATCGAGCCGCTGGAGCCGGGCTTCGGCTACACCCTCGGCAACTCCCTCCGCCGTACCCT